>JBDKTJ010000080.1:0-18287 GCA_039698075.1 Thermoguttaceae bacterium
ATACATCAGCGGGATGCCAAAGAATCGAAAGATGACGACGAACACGAAAATGTTGTCCATCGACAGGGCTTTTTCGCTGACATAGGCGGTCAGGTATTTCGTGCCCGCCGCGGGGCCGTCCCACCACCCGATGACTCCGCCGAATCCCAAGGCCAGGACGATCCAAAACACGCTCCACGCGGCCGACTCGCCAAGCGACGGCGCATGGTCGCGACGGTGGGCCAACAGGTCGATCGCCAACAGCAAGGCGACCAGGACGCTGAATCCAATCCAATGCCAGACGGCAAGTTCCAAGGCGGGCGTCCTTCTTGAGTGGAGAAAACAAACAATCTACGATAGACGGTCGAGCGTGGTCTGACAATATCTTCCCCCCGTCGGGGTGCTATCGCGACGCTGGCCGATTGACAGAATCGGCGGCGGAACGTACAAACCGATTTATGGATTCCGATGGCCGTTCCGCGGCTGCGTCGGCTTCACTTGGAATGCTTATTTCAAAAAACTATGAGCGATCATCCCAATCAGTACGACAACCCGTTGATCTCGCGTTACGCCTCGCCGGAAATGAGCGCTCTGTGGAGCCCTCAGCGCAAGTTCAGCACGTGGCGGCGGCTTTGGGTCGCGCTGGCCGAAGCCGAAGCAGAGTTGGGCCTGCCGATCACGCGAGGGCAGATCGACCAGTTGAAGTCGAAGGTCGACGCGATCGACTTCAAGGCCGCGGCCCAATACGAACGCAAGCTGCGCCACGACGTGATGGCCCACGTCCACGCTTACGGCGATGTCTGTCCCGAAGCCCGACCGATCATCCATCTGGGCGCGACCAGTTGCTACGTGACCGACAACACCGACTTGCTGCTGCTGCGCGAAGGGCTGCGGATGATCGCGGTTCGCGTGGCGGCGGTCGTCGACCGGTTGGGGCGGTTCGCCGCCGAGTACCGCGATTTGCCGTGCTTGGGGTTCACCCATTTGCAGCCGGCTCAACCGACCACGTTGGGTAAGCGGGCCTGTCTTTGGGCCCAGGATTTCGCGATGGATCTGGCCGAGCTGGAACATCGGGCCGCAAGCCTCAAGGCGCTCGGCAGCAAAGGCACGACCGGCACGCAGGCCAGTTTCTTGGAGCTTTTTCACGGTGATCATGCGAAGGTGCGCAAACTGGAGGAACTGATTTGTCGCAAGATCGGTTTCCAGTCCGCCTACCCGGTCAGCGGGCAGACGTATTCGCGGAAGATCGACGCCCAGGTGTTGGGCGTTTTGTCGGGCGTGGCCCAAACGGCGCACAAGATGGCGACCGACCTTCGATTGCTGGCCCATCGCAAAGAGGTGGAGGAGCCTTTTGAGAAGGATCAAATCGGCTCGTCGGCGATGGCGTACAAGCGCAACCCGATGCGAAGCGAACGGATCTGCTCGTTGGCGCGGTTCGTGACCAGCTTGGAGTCGAGCGCCGCTCAGACTGCCTCGGTCCAATGGCTCGAACGGACGTTGGACGACAGCGCAAACCGGCGGTTGACGTTGCCGCAGGCGTTTTTGGCGGCCGACGCCGTGCTGATTCTTTGTCAAAACGTGGCGGCGGGCTTGGTCGTCTATCCTCGCGTCATTGCGGCCCATCTTGAGGCGGAGTTGCCGTTCATGGCCACGGAGAACATTCTGATGGCGGCCGTGGCGGCGGGCGGCGATCGGCAAGACCTTCACGAGCGGATTCGCCGGCACAGTCAAGCGGCCGCGGCGGTCGTCAAAGAGCAAGGTCTGCCGAACGACCTGTTGAAGCGATTGGCCGAAGATCCGGCGTTTTCCAACGTGGACTTGGCCCAAGCGACCGAGCCGCAGCAGTACGTCGGTCGCGCCCCGCAACAGGTCGACGAATTTTTGGCCGAGGTGGTCGAGCCGATTCGGGCCCGATACGCCGCCGGCCCGGCGACGAACGCCGAAGTGCACGTGTGACGCGCGTTGCCGCTTGAAAAACGCAACGTCCCACGTGGCAAACGAGCCCGCGTCTTATACGTGTTCTAACCAGAAAGTGCGCGGTTACGTCCCAGTTTCGCCAATACCGCCATGTTTCCTATTGCCGCCATTGAGACGCTTGCGATTTCGCAAAAGATTGACAAGTCACGTCGTTTTTCTAAAAAATCTTGTGAAATCGCAAGCGGTTGGAACGTCCGAGGGAAACGACCAACTGCCTTCGCGGAAGAGCATCCGCGCATTCTCAAGTTGGAACGCGTCTTACCCGATCTCGTCCAGGAGCCGGTCGAGGGCGACGTTCAGCTTGTCGCCGGTCTCGTAGGTTCCCTCGGCGATCTGCTGGCGAACCGCTTCGACCCGATCCGCTCGGATGTCGGGGAGCTGCTGGACCTGTTCGATCATTCGGGCGGCCTCGGAAATGTCGACTTCGTCGGCGATTTGAGGGGCCTCGGGCTTGGTCATGGGCTGCGACGGCCGAGCGCCGTGCGGCGCGGTGATCGACTGTGGACCGTGCAATTGGCTAGGACCGTAAATGTGCATCGCTTGATTCTCCAATTAGTGGGCGTTGGTCTCATCGGCCGCATCCGTGCGCCGAATTCATCCTTTTCACCGACGCCCCGCTCGTAGCGAAAACGTGTCCTTCCGTCATTATAACGTCTGTGACGGCGTGTTTTTTTGCCCAATGATGCCTCTCGGCATCCTCGGAGGTTTTTGGGCAACGTCGCGTCGCGCACAACCGCAAAGGTCTCGTCCGACCGAAACAAACATGCCGAACAAAACTTCTCGAACGCATCTACGCCGTGTCGCGATGCTGGCGAATATCCGTATTATGCGCCGTTGCGTCGCGCCGGCCAAGCCGAACGTCGACCGAATTCCCGTCGCCTCCTAGCTCGATCTACGGATGTTCACTACTCCTGGTTCGCGCCGCCGCGAAATTCTTTTCAGACCGCATCGAAGCCTGTGAGAGTCGGGATTATAGGTGGATGCCGAAAAATAGACAAGATGAATCTTGGCTCCGTCGATTTCTCCACTGGGGGGCTCAACTGCCGTTTTATACGTATTCTACCGTGAAAGTGCGAGGTTACGCCCCAGTTTTGCCAATTTTCTTGTGAAATCGCAAGCGGTTGGAACGTGCCAAGGAAAACGGCCCACCGTTTTTCGCGGAAGAGCAGGCCGCACATTTTCAAGTTGGAGTGCGTGTTACGGCTCGGAAGCGTGGGACGGTTGTTCTGGGACCGCCGGCAGTCCCGGCCGAAATAGGGGTTCATCGACCCGCTCCCAAGTTTCGACGTACGGTCGGCCGAGGTACTTGCCGGTTCTTGGGTTTATGACTGGCCAGTTCATGCACCGCAGCCGCAACCGATTGGGATTCTCGATGGTGATGGCGACGTGAACGGAATGTTGCGCGGCGACGTCCATCCCCAAGATGACATACAGGGTGCCCTTGACGGGTTTTGTGTCCGACGGACGCGTAAAGACCCCGGAACACATCAGCAGCGCGTCACTGCTGATCAAACGGATGGAAAACGTCTTTCCATCATCGGCAATTCGGAACTGCGCACCGGCCGACGCCTTCCAGACGCCGGTCAATGGGCCATGGGCCGCGGTTGCGCCGTTCGACGGGGAGGCTGGCGCGATCGAGGCGGTGGCTGAGCCTGCCGATGGTTTCATCTTCAAGCTCAGGCAAAAGGTGCAGAAGTTGCGCCAAAATCGGGTCCCATCGCCTTGGCCCATGTCCACGGCCTTGGCGTCGCAGACCCAGCCGTTTCCGTAAGGCGCCAGAGACCAGACGACGGTGTCGCCGGCCGCGCCCGGCTTCTCCAGCTTCAACAACGGCACGACATCACCGATCGGCAGGATACGGGCCTTTTGCCCGGACGTTTGCAGCACGACTTGACGGCAGTTCGCGACAACCGCGTGTGATTGGGCCGGCACGCAAACCATCGGTCCGTGGTCGGCGAGGGGCTCGCATGCAATGGCGAACAGCCCCAGCACGTTATTGTTGACCAGAAGCAGTCCGCCATCGGAAACCCACCGTTGCAGCCGTCGTGCGGACCCCGGCGTGAACTTGTCGATTGTGCAGAGAGGGGATACCTCCAAAACGGACACGTGAGGATCGGAAGCAATCGTGCCAATTGTTTCGGGACTCTGCAAAACCGCCGTTCGACTGGCCAACTGGGCCTCGAGCGATTCAGCCGGCTGCGTCTTGTCGGGCTGTTTTTTGTCGGGCTGTGTCGTTGCAGTCTTCTCGGGCGTTGTCTTTTTCGACGACATCGAAGCGGTCGGTTCTGGCGTTTTGTCAGACGTGACACTACCGACGGTCGTCGCCGTGCCCGTGCCGGCGGTGGTAGTGCCCGTCGAGGCGGTGGACGTTGCGGCGCCGGTTGTTGGGGCAGCGGTCGTCGCGACGACTGTGGCCGAACCCGTAGTGGTTGTGCCGGCGGAGGTGGACGTGGCGGACCCTGTGGTGGTCGTGCCGGTCGAGGCAGCGACGCTCGGGGGAGACGGGGCAGGGGGGGGCGGCGGCGATTGGGGCGACGTATCGCCGGCGCTGGCGGCGTCGACGGGCTTGGACGACGCGTCCACCGCGGTGGGGACCGCTTTGGTCAGTAAGGCCGTCATGGCGTCTTGGCTGGTTTGGGTGCTGTGGGCGACCGACACCAGGTCATGGAACCGATTGCACCACCAGCACACGTATCCGCGGTTGGTGGTCTGCGAGGCCGCGTTGAGTCCCAGAGTTTGGCAGACGCCGAAGTCGGCCAGGGGCGTCAGCGAAACGGCCATCGCCACGAGGCTCCAAGTCAGGAACCCGGAAAAGAAGCCCAGAATGCCCGCCCCGACGTTGTCGAACGCCTTGGGCAACGGCATGCACAGCCGTCCCGACAGACAGGCGAAACTCAGTCCGTAAGCGATGGCGAACGTCATCACGCCGATGCTCAACATCGCCAAGCCGTAGCCGTAGGGCATCGTGGTGGCGGCCGGGATGTTGGCGACGGCCAAGGGGGTCAAAAACACGGCCATGTAGGCCGACGCCAACAGATTGAAGAACAAGATCCACGCGGCGTAGAAGCCCACCTGCACGGCGATCCATGCAAACAAGGCGCCCAGAAGCACGGCCAGCCAAAAAGCCATGGTTGTCTACCCTACCACGCGTTTGATTTCCTCGAGACTGGTGACTCCCGCGACGGCTCGTCGGAACGCTTCGGTGCGAAGGTTCGAGCGGCCTTGCCGTTCGCCGTCCGCTTTCAGCTTGTTGGCGATGGTTGCGTCCTGGGCGATGGCTGCCCGCAAATCGTTGGTGACCGGCAATAAGTCGCAGATGGCGGTTCGTCCGAAATAGCCGGTTCCACCGCAATGCTCGCATCCGACGGATTCGAACAGTTTCTGGACGTCGACGCCCTTCTGGCGGAGGTTTTGGGCCACGTTCTGGGGCAGTTCGGCAGGTCGCTTGCAGTGTTCGCACAGCCGCCGAAGCAACCGCTGCGACAACACGAGACTGAGGCCCGACGAGAGCAACATCGGCGAAATGCCGAGGTCCAGCAATCGAATCAGCGCGGTGGCGTTGCTGTCGCAGTGGATCGTGGCCAACACCAAGTGGCCGGTCTGCGCGGCCCGCAACGCAATTTCAGCCGTCTCCTCGTCGCGGATCTCGCCGACGCAGATCACGTCGGGATCCTGGCGCAAAATGCTTCGCAGGGCCGCGGCGAAGGTGATGCCGGCTTTTGGGTTGATTTCCAGTTGGCTGGCCTCGGGCAGGAAGGCCTCGATCGGGTCTTCGACCGTGATGACGTTGTGGCTCAGGCGGTCGATCTGGTTCAGCATCGAGTAAAGCGTGGTGGTTTTGCCGCTGCCGGTCGGCCCGCAAACCAGCACCATGCCCGACGGCTTGTTGACCGCCTCGGTGATGAGGGCGCGTTGTCGTTCGGGGATGCCGGCGTCGACCAGTGTGAAACGGCCGGCGTTGTGGTTCAAGACGCGGACCGACAGTTTTTCGCCGTTGAGCGCGCCGGCGCTGGCCACGCGGAACGAGACGGTGGTCGTTCCCCTTCGTGCGGTGAACGCGCCGTCTTGCGGCCGGCGGCGTTCGGAAATGTCCATGTTGGAGACCGCCTTGATGCTGTTGATCACAGCCCGGCAAGCGTCGGACGGCACCTCGCGCAGGTTGCGCAACATGCCGTCGATCCGCAACCGCACCAAGTAGGTGGCCGTGTCCTTCGGGTCGATCAGGATGTCGCTGGCCCGATGGATCAAGGCTTGATCGATTAGTTGGACGGTCAACTCGAACGAGGATCGGTCCTCGCCGCGATGTTGGCCGTGTCCTTGGATTTCACGTAGCTCGTTTCCCGTGGCGTCGAACAATCGCAGCGAGTCTTCGCTGGTTTCTTGGACGTCCTGAGAATGCCAGATCCGGGCTGTCGCGTCCCGGAGTCGATAGATCAGGTCAACCAGCGGGTTACCGGTCTTGCCGGTCCTTTTGGTGTCGCTCAGCACGAGCGCTAGGAAAATGGCCGGTCCCAGCCACAGCGAGGCGACCTGGATGGCGGAACGATAGGCGTTGGGCACCAAGGGGCTGTCTCCGGCGCGTTGGGCCAGATACAAGCACGCAAGAACCCACCCGACGATCACCGCCAGGGCGAAAATACTGAACGGCAGACCGACGGCCGACGGCTCGGTTTCCGCCAAAGGCAAACCGGCGACGACCACGGTCATGGTTTGGAACAGATGAGGCATTATCCGCTGCAAAGGGCGACCAAAGACAAGGGGTAGTGTGCATCTCAGCTTGAAATCACGTCTCGCCCAAGGCCCTATTCTAGACAGGCAGGTGGCGTATCGTCAAGATGGGGGCGGCCTTCTTGTGACGGATTGACAATACGTAAGTCGAAGTATTATAAAAAAACGCCGGAGCGACGAAATTTCCGTCTTTTCACGCAACGTTTTGTTCTTTTCACCTGTTGACTCGTCGTCGGCGACGCAAAGGGGGGGTGACATGACCTCAGTTCGTGGATCTCTTGGCAGCTTGATCGGAATGGTCGTCGTGGCGGCGTTTCCGTGGAGTTGCGGCGCGGACGACAATGCGAGGATTGTGCTTCAACAACGGATGAAGAATGCGTCGAGCCAGTTGCGGGGCGTTTGCCGGGACGCCTGGCGGTACGACAATCTGCGTCCGACGATTTTGCGGGCGATCGCGCCGTTGGAGACCACCTTCGATCCACCCGAGGTTCCCGTTGTCCATCTTTCGCCCGGCAGCCCCGATTATCGACAGACGGTCGGCGTGATGATGTACCAGTATGGGTTGTACAATTTTCAGAAGCAACGCCTGGCGGCGTTCGACGCCATGCTTGGAACCACGTCTTCGTCCGGCGGAACCGCGTCGGCGAGGCCGATGGGAGAGCCGGAGCTTTGGGAGGAGACGGATCAGGTGGGAGGCGAATGGGACGAGACTCGGGCGAACTACGCCAAAGCGTGCGGTTGGGCCTGGCCTTACGTCAACCTCCGCCCACGTTGTCGTCAGCCGGGAATTGAAGCGGCCACGATCCTCAACCCGCTTATTCCGGTGCCGGTGATTCGTTTGTCGGAAGAGAGCCCCGATTACGGCGTCATCAGCTTCTCGTTGGACTATTGGGAGCGGAAAATCCACGTGGCGGACACGCAATGGAACGACCTGCTCGACGATCACAAGGCGGTCGCCGCGGCAACGGCCTCGCTGAAACTCGACCCGTTCGACGAGGAGATTTTGCGGAGCGACGAACGACTTGCCAAGATGTTCAAGGTCCACCAGCAGTTGAAACAGGTGTTGCGTCAGTGGCGGTCGGCGCAACATGAAATCGAACGATTTGCCCCGCCCTGGCACGACGCCAAGGTGCAATGCGCGTCGCTGCAATTTCAGACCTACGTCATCCAGAAGGTCATCCGAAAATCTCAACTCGCGGGGTTGCAGCACTTGGACTCGCGCGGCGATGTCATCCGAGTCGACGCGACGGTTCAAAACCTGCGCGATCAATTGGCGACGCTGACGCCGCAAATCGACGCAGCCCAAAAGAAACGGATCCAGATCGAGCGATCGGTTGGGCAGCTTCGTGGAAAACAGAGCGAGTTGGTCCAACAAAACGAGGCGTTGACGACCACCTGGATTCAACTGTGCGACGTCGCGGGGCGTTACGGTCCCGTCTCGCACCATCGAGCCATCACGGCCTTCAATCACTGGATGGTCGAGGAGCCCCGGGGCTGGCATCTCTACTTGGCCCGAGGGGTCGCAAACATGCACAACGGAAACGCGTCTCTGACCGGCGAGGACATTGGCCGGGCGCACGGCAAGATGGCGTTATACGATCCAAGGCCCGGGTCCATGGCCTTCATGATGGCGATTCGGGGATACGCGCTTTGCCTGCAGAACGACGCGCGTGGCGGGGAACGTTGGTTCAACGAGGCGAAAAAAACGGATCGGACGGCTTGGATGCCCGCCTTGATCCGCGGTTGGAGCAATGTGACGCGATCGCGTCATCCCCAGGCCAAGTTGGATTTTCAAACGGCGGTCCGTCTCGGCAAAAAATCCCAGCCGGAGACTTGCGAGGCCATGGCGTTGCTGTTGGCGTCGTCGCCGCATGATGCGGTTCGAGACGGCCCCAAAGCCGTCGAATACGCCCAAAAGGCCTGCGATCTGACGAACTATTCCGATTGGGTCTGTCTGGATACGCTCGCCGCCGCGTACGCCGAGGCGGGTGATTTCGACTCGGCGGTGGACTCGGCCAAAAAATCGCTCCAATGTGCCCCACAAGACAACAAGGACTCGATTAAGCAGCGATTGACCATGTATCAGTCCAAGAAGACCTATCGGTTGAAATGACGCGACGTCGCGTTCGCCGCCCAAGCGAGCGTCATTTTCCGGTGGGCTTGGCGAGCCATTGGGCCCGGATCAGCCCGCCAAGTCCGCCGGGCAGGTCGCCGCTCGCTTCGTATTGAACGATGGCTCGCTGGTCGTCGCCGAGCATTTCGAGGGTTCGGGCCAGATTATAGCGGGCGCCGGGCGTCCAAGGGCCGTTGGGCGCCGCCCGCAATGTGCGGATCGCGAAATAATCGGCCGCCGTCGAGTAGCCGCCTCGCTGAAAGGCCACCAGTCCGAGCCAGTAGCCGGCGTCCTGTTTGCCTCGAAAATAGACGAACTTCTCGGCGTCGGGCACGGACGAGGCCACAAGCTCCTCGTTCGAAGGCCGGGCGAGTTGGTAATAGTGGATCGCCCCGTCCTCGCCGGTGAACACGCCCTTCAGATGAAGCACCCGCCCGTGATGCAGCGGCGCCGACGGCAACGCGTAGAACGGCAGCAACGAAACCAGACTGGCGGTCAACTCCGCGTCGCTCAGACGCGACCGGCGACGAAGCGTCTCGAACGGCCGCCGCCACAGCCGCACCTCGGCCACCTGCGCCAGCGATTTCCAAGACGCCGACTGCGCACTGGGCGAAACCGTCAACGCCATCTTCTGCGACCCGGTCAGCCGCGACTCCAACCGTTTCATCCGCAACGACAGTTGTTCGGGCGAGGCGTCCAACAACACCGCGACCTTGCGAAAATCCGCCGCCTTCACGCGGTAGGGACGCGACGGCGCGTCCAACTGCCGCAGCAACTTGTCCCCGCGGGCCGCTTGGGCCAACGTGGCCGGCTGAATCGTCAATCGACCGTCCTCGTCGCGCGTGACGCCGTCCAGGGCGGGAATCGGCAACCCCAACGTCGGATCGAACAAATACGCCTCGCCCTCGATCAGCACGGCGACCAACAGATAGGGGACCGTGGATTGGGGGCTTGCGGCGGAGGATTTGGAATCGGCGCTTGCCGCATCGCCCACTTCCAACAGCGCGGCGTCCAGGCCCTGCTGACGCGCGAGTTCGACAAACACCCACGCGCGTTCTTCCGCCGTGCCGTGTCCGAACAGCAACACCTCCCAGGGAAATTGCGGAACGCGCTGCGGAGGATCGGCGTCGAGTTGAAGGTTGCGGACCGTCCAGTCGAAAAGGCTTTTGGCCTGTTCCAACTCGTTGAGCGACTCGCCGCGCGCCCAGCGACTGACGTCGCGCAGCCACACGGTCTCCTGCAACGCAAAGCCGTCGAATCGCGAAAACTCCAGACGGTCCAACCGCCGGACTTCGGGCAGGTCGGCCAACCGCTTCGGCAGCGCGTCGACCATCGGATCGGGCTTCCAATCGGTCGGCGCCGTCTGCGGGCGAATCCACTGGTTCAGCCGATCGACGATCTGGCGAAGCATTTCGGGCTCGGGCCACGCTGCCGACAGCGTGTCGGTGGAGTCGCGTTTTTTGGCTTGCCGCGGATCGAGTCGTTGAAGAATTTGCGACAGCACGTCGCCCGACTCAAACTGATCGAGCCGGTTCAGGTTGTCGATCGCGTAGCTGAGCAATTCGTCGCGGTACTGTCGCGAGGTGATTTCGTGCCGAACGTCGCTCGATGGCGATTCATGGGTTGAATCCTTGCATCCGGCCAGCGGAAAACCCAGCAGACAGCAACAAACCGCGCAAAGTTTCACATGCTTCACGATGGCATTCCTTCGATCGTGCGGCGGATGGCCAGCAAACGCTGGAGCACTCCGGCAAATTGGTCCAAGGGAAGGGAGTTGGGCCCGTCGCTTCGGGCGTGATCGGGCTCGGGATGGGTTTCAAAGAACAGGGCGTCGGCCCCCAACGCCACGGCGGCCCGGGCCAGCGGTTCGACCATCGCGCGATTGCCGCCGGTCGACGCGCCCAATCCGCCGGGCTCTTGAACGCTGTGCGTGGCGTCGAACACCACCGGCGCGCCGAGCGATTGCATTTGAGGGATCGCCCGCATGTCGTTGACCAGCCGCCCGTAGCCGAAAAACGTGCCTCGCTCGCCCAGCAAAATGTCCTGGCAACCGCCGGCGACCAATTTGTCGACGACGTTTTTCATGTCCCAGGGGGCCAAAAACTGACTCTTTTTGACGTGGACCGGACGGCCCGTCGACGCGGCGGCCAGCAGCAGATCGGTTTGCCGGGCCAAAAACGCCGGAATTTGCAGCAAGTCGCAGACCTCGGCGACCGGCCCGGCTTGCTCGCGCTCGTGCAGATCCGTCGTGATCGGCAGCCCGGTCGACTCCTTGATGCGACGCAACACGGCCAGTCCTTCGGTCAGGCCCGGTCCGCGGAACGAGTGGACGCTCGTGCGATTGGCCTTGTCGAACGAGGCCTTAAAAATCAGCGGGACGGCCAGTTCCTCGGCGATTTGCCGCAGTCGCTGGGCGATCGCGAGGGTCAACGCTTCCGTTTCGATGACGCAGGGGCCGGCGATCACCACCAGCGGCTGGCCGCGTCCGCAACGCAACGGTCCGATCGTGACGGGATTGTTCGGCATGGAAAGCAGTCAAAGGAAGAAAAAAGTTTTCCTCAGTGTACCTGAACTTTCGGGACTTGATAACTCCAGATCGGCACGGCGGCTGGGCAACGCGTCCGGACGCAGGCGCCTGTAGCGTTTTCGCGCGCTGGGTGTTGCGAAACGCTACGGGGCGGACAAGGCCTCTTGTCTGAGTGGCCGGTCGTATTGGACGACGGCTGCGCAATCGCAACATGGGGCCGATCCATGGGTTACGATTCGTCTTGATATGGGGGGGAGCGAAAAATCGTCGAATGGCACGCCGAGTGCATTAACCATGGAACGTGCGAGCCCCGGGGACGGGCACGCATCGAAGCGTTTGGCCCGCGGGGCCTCTGACGAGTTGGGACCGGACGGTTACCTTGCCCTTACTGGACCGGTCGGCCGCTACGTACGGCGGCGCGTCAGCGGCCCCCTTTTTTTGCGCCCGGATCTCAAAGGGTCTTGGCCAGCGCCGTCTTTCGATATTGTTGCGGGGTGACGCCCATCTGACGTCGAAAGACCAGTCGGAGGTGTTCGACGCTCGAAAAGCCGCACGTCCGGGCCAAGGTGCGAAACTTCACGCGGTTTTTGTCGGCCAAAAGTTGGGTCGCCCGGCGACATCGCTGCCGGCAAAGATAATCGTAGACGGTGCATCCCAGCACGCGGCGGAAATGGATCTCCAACTGACGGCGTGAAATCGCGGTCGCTTGGACCACCCGATCGACCCCGAAGGGTTCGTCCAGATGGTCGTGAATGAAATGGGCGGCGGCCGCCACATGGACGTTTTCGACCACGACCGTGTCGGTCGACTGCCGGGCGACAACGCCTTGGGGCGGGGTCAGGATTTTTCGTTGGAAAACGGGACGGCCCGCCATCAGATCGTCCAACAATTGCGCCGCGACGTAACCCTGGCGTCGAGGGTCGCGCGACACGCTGGTCAGCGTCGGCCGCGAGAACTCGCACACGGTCAAGTCGTTGTCGATGCCCAGCACGGCCACGTCGTGAGGCACGTCGAGCCCCAATCGTCGGCATTCGTCGACCACGGCCCTGGCCCGATAGTCGTGAACCGCCAGCAATCCGACCGGCGTCCGCAGCGTTTTCAGCCAACGGCCGAGCGGAGCGATTTGCTCGCGCCACGAGTGGGCGGCGGCGATATTTCGCGGGATTTCGAGGGTTTCGCACGGGACGCCCGCCTTGTCGGCCAATTCGGCGAACCCGCGTTGCCGCTGTTGCGAATACCAAAGGCCCTCGATGCCCAGATAGGCCAACCGCCGCAGTCCGCAATCCAAAAGATGTTGGGCCGCCAACCGACCCATCGCTTGATGGTCGGGCGTCACGCAGGGCAAATCCATCTCGGACAACACGGCGGCGATGTTCACGACCGGTTTGCCCAAACGCATGGCCGCTCGAAGGTCCGCTTCGCTGGCGATCGCCGCGATCACTCCGTCGCCGGGCCAACCCCGGAGACTTTGCAGCGTCAACGGTTCTTCGGCCGCGGAACCCAACGACGGCGGGCTGACCGTCAACGACCAGCCACCGTGTTCGGCCGCATAGTCCGTCACGCCTTGGGTCAGCATGGCCATCCATGGAATGGCGACCGGATAGCAGGCCAGGGCGATGTGTCTCACCGGCGGACGGGGATGGGTCGACATGACATCTTGGGGAAAACAGCTCGTGGGAGTGGTGCGCAAAAGTCTTGTATTTTGCGCAAAACACATGTTGTTTTACGCAGTCCAGCCTTCATAATAATCAGAAGACGTCGCGTCGTAAACGCCCCGGCCGAAAAACGCCGCCCACCCCAAACCGCCCCCACAGAACAGTCCATGAAGATCGCTTTTACGCCGGTCATTTACGAACATGCCGCGCGGTTTGTCGGCAAAACGCCATGGGAGGTGTCGCGCGACCCGGAGCTGCTGTTTCAAGGACATCGACGGGCGTATCTTGAGTATCATCCTCAAGTGATTGCCGTGGCGATCGACATTTACAATCTCGAGGCCGAGGCCTACGGAGCGAAAGTCGCGGCGTCGACGCCCGAGGCGATTCCGGCCATCCGCCAACCGTTGCTCCAGTCGCTCGACGAAGGGATTCGGCTGAAGCCGTTCGACCCCGATCGAGACGGACGCATTGCGATGATCCTCGGCGTGGCGCAGCGATTGAAGCGGGAGTTTCCGGAGGCGGACGTGCGAGTGCCGGTGGGCGGGCCGTTTTCGATCGCCTTCAACTTGCGCGGGATCAACGATTTGTGCCTGGACGCGGCGTTGCAGCCCGAGCGGTTGGCGGCCCTATTGATGCGGTTGGCCGAAAATCAGGCGGCGTTGTGTCGAGCCGTGGTTCGGGCCGGGTTGGATGTGGCGTTTTTCGAGTCGGCCGCCGCGCCGCCGATCCTTTCGCCGCGCCAGTTTCACGAAATCGAAATGCCGGCCTTGCGACGCGCGCTCGACGTGGCGGCCGAATCGGTCGGCCATGCGGTCCCCTGCATCATGGGCGGCAACACCTTTCCGGTCCTCGACGACATGCTCGCGACCGGTACGAACTATTTGGTGTGCAATGTCGAGACCCATCAGGCGGCGTTCATCGAACGCGTCGCTCGAACGCACCCACACGTGGTCGTTCGGGTCAACTTGGACCCGGGCATCGTCGCCGGACGCGACAAGCAACGGATCCGGCAGGACGTCGATCGGGTGTTGAGCATCGTCGGCCCGCACGGCCATTGCGTGATGGGCACCGGCGCCGTACCCTTGGAAACCCCGCCCGAAAATATACATTGGATCGAGCAATACGTTGCCCATTGAACTTCCCCCGGCGTAAGTGTTCACGGGGTAACGGAGAGCGAACGCAGAGCTACGGAAGTAACAGAGAACTGAACAACCACCGCCTGCAAGGCGGTGGGTTCGAGGCAGTCGGCTAAAGCCCGACTTTCATCTCCGGTTTATTGTGGTTCGCAAATGTGTAGCTTGATACACGGTTAATCGAAACCCTGAAGGACGGCTTACGAAAAATGTTTCCAGGGCTTTGGCCTTCCGCAACGTACTGAAGTAATCGCCTGAAGGCGAGGGTTCTTATATCCCAGAGTGAGACAATAAGGATAGAAAGAGCGTCGTCAGGGGCTTAGCGGCAGGAGGGAGGGTGGCGGAGTACCGCCGAAATGAGCATGTACCGAGTCCAGAATAGACGTGAAGACCGAACGACCCTGCTGAGCGCAGGTGGCGATGACCGTCCAAATCCGCTCGCACCAGCGGCGGCCGGTCTCACTCCGCGTCCCTTGAGTAATGCGTCGGTCGATCACCACGAAGCGGATTGTCTGTTCGGCCAAGTTGTTGGTCGGCTCGATGCCAGGGGTGGTGATGAAGCGGAAGTAGGCGTCGCCGTGCTCACGGAAACGCTTGGCCAGGTTTCGGGCGTGGTTGGTAGAGGGCACGCGAGTGGTTGCCACCTTCATCACCTGCTCCCGCGCCGTTTCCAACGCCTTTTGGAAGCCTGCTGCGCTCATCTTCTTGCGGCGATGAATCACAGCAAACAGTTCCCGCAACGACTCCCGCACACGCTTCCCGTAGGACTGCTCCTCCCGCCGCGGCAACGTTATGAGGAACTTCACGTCGCGGATCAGGTGGGCCAGGCAGAACTGCACCAGCACGTCGAACTCCCGCATATACTTCCGGTAGGCTCCGAAGTAATCGCAGCCCAGCACGCCGTTGAACTCCTTGCCCAGCACCTCGATCAGAACTTTCGAGCCCCGCAACTTGTCGATGCGGAACAGCGTATAGAGTTGGGCGCGAAAGCACCAGGTCCAAAACTTCTCGCGGTATTCCTTGTGCCCCGTCTCGTCAATGTTCAGTACGGCTTCGCCCGGCAACCGCTCGAACAACTCGGCATACGCCTTGGCCAACGACTGGCTTACCTTGGCGATCAGCTTAGCCAGGTAACCGCGAGAGATGTCCAGCCGCACTACGTCGCGGAGAAACTTGCGGATGGTGGCAAAAGAGGCGTGGCAGGCGTCCTTCATAAAGGCGACCAGGGCCGTCAGCCTCGGGCCGAACAGCCCTACCTTGACCACGGTTTCCGGCAACGGGGCGTAATGGAACTTCTGACAGTGCGGGCACCAGTAGGCCAAACCTTGATGCTCGGTGACGACGGTCGGCGTTGTAGTGATTTCCACCTGTTGCAGAACGTCGGGTGGACACTCGGAAAGCCGAAGCGAACCGCCACAGTCGGGGCAGCAATCCAGCGTGTACGGCTCGAAATGGTTGACAGCCTCGGGCGGGAAAATTGGCCGCAGATGCTGCTCATGCCCCGGTTGGCCGCCTCGTTTTCGTTTCTTTCCGCCCTTACCTGGCGGCTTCGGCGGCTTGGAGGAAGTCGAGGAGTTCTTGCGCGCTGCGGCCAACTGCTGCTGCAACCGGGCGACTTCTTCGCGCAGCCGGGCGTTCTCTTCCTCCAACTGCGCGATGCGTTCCATCGTTCCGAAGAGTTTTTCTTCCAGCTTGGCCATACGCTGAGCAAGCTGCTCAGATTCGGAATCATGGCTTGTGTCCCGCAGCTTCATGGCGTGGGACGATACCGCTTCACTTCTGAAAACGCAAGAGAGATTCCCTGCCTTTTGGCTTTGGAATGCTCTGCACTCGTTTGGGCGCGTGGCCCTCTGCAACGCAGACAATCCATAATAAGCCGATCCTTTTGGGTGGGTCAGATGTTTGACGACAAAATTGGGTTTAGCAACAATGGGCTCGTACCGTCCGAGACAGTTTCTCGGAATGTTTCTGAGGTCCGCAAACGGTTACGCGATCCTTCTACCGAGGAGATATAGTCATGGGATGCTGCAATTGCATGAAACGGCGAGACTTTCTGGAAATTGCCGCGGCCGGTGTGGCGATGGGCGCGATTACAGCCGCGGCTGTAGCCACTGGAGCAGGACCCAGCGGCCAAGCCGGAGTCGCTACGGCTTGGGAACCAAGCGAGGCCCAGACCGAGCATCGCAAGAAACTGATCGTGCAGCCGTTGCTGAGACACGAAATCGAGACTCGCAAGCCGCAGACATCCTGGAGGAATTGGGGGGATGTGCATACCAAAGAGGCCGTTCAGGATGAGATCAAGCGGATTAACGGCGAACTACAGTTGCTGGCCGCACAGGCCGATTTTCCTCTGGAGATACTGCCGTTGGCCATTGCGAGCAATGACGCCGAAGGCATAAAAGTCCGCGACTCCAGCCCGGCCGACGTCCTGCTGTTGTACGCGGCGGGCGCCCTATCCCTCGATCCCTGCATTACCCGCAAGCGGCACACGATCATCTTCGTTCGCCATCTTTCCGGCCCGGTCTACGACTGGTACGAGAACGTGAGCAACCGCTTCCTTCGCGTGCCGGGAAAAAACTTTGAGTACGACCAGTACCGGAACTTCGAGGGCGTGGGCGTGGACGACGTCGTCGTCGATGACTACGCCGAGATTCTCTGGCGTCTCCGAGCGCTTATGGGGGTGAAAAACTTCATGGGCAGCCGCGCGGTGACGATCGGCAAGGCGACAGGCAAAGGCTGCCATCGCGCGCCGGAGGTCTGCCGTGCCAAGTTTGGCATGGATATTGTGGAAGTGTCCTACCCGGAGCTGGCACAGCGGATCAAGGACGCTCGCAGTCAGACGTCGCAGATGGCGGCTGCCCGGGAAGGCGCAAAACGCTACCTGGCCCAAGCCCACGTCACGCTCAAGACAGACGCCCAATTCGTGGAAGGCGCCTTTGTGCTGTACTCCATCTTTAAGGATCTTCTCCGCAAGCATCAAGCCCAGAGCTTCACAATCCAGAGTTGCATGAGCACGGTCATGCCGATTGCCGAAACCACCGCCTGCCTGCCTCTGAGCGTGCTGCAAGACGAGGGCTATACTGCCTTCTGCGAGTCGGACTTTGCAAGTCTTCCGGCGGGAGTCCTGTTGAGGGTTGTGTCCGGCAAACCAACCTTCATGCACAATCCCACCTTTCCAAACAAAGGAATCGTAACCTGCGCCCACTGCACCTGTCCAACCCGCATGGATGGCAAACACTTCACCCCCGTGCAACTCAAGACCCACTACGAGTCCGACTACGGCGCCGCCCTGAAAGTGGAGTTGCCATTACGCACGGAAGTCACGTTGATCGATCCCGATTGTGCGCAGGAGCGATGGTTGGGGTTCCGCGGCAAAGTGATGGACAATCCTTGCTTTTCCATCTGTCGCTCACAGCAGGAGATTCAGGTTGAAGGCGACTGGAAGCGGCTCGCTCGCGAGATCCGCGGCTCTCACTGGATGATGTGCTGCGGAGACTACCTCAAGGAGATTGGCTACGCGACGGCCAAGATCGGACTGGGATGGCTGAACATCAGCGACCTGCCGCACTCTTGAGCTCCCCACAATGACAAGTCATCATGAACAACGACAAATGAGTCAAGCTCGTGGACAGTGTGTTCGTCGCTAGGTGACCTGGTGTCGCCGCGACCTTTGGCCGCCACAACGTTGGCCCTGTTGGCGATTGACGCAGGAGAGATTCCAACTTTCTTTGGAATGCTCTGCACTCGTTTGGGCGCGTGGCCCTCTGCAACGCAGACAATCCATAATAAGCCGATCCTTTTGGGTGGGTCAGATGTTTGACAACAAAATTGGGTTTAGCAACAATGGGCTCGTACCGTCCGAGACAGTTTCTCGGAATGTTTCTTACTTCGACTTTTGCACTTTTTAAGGGCAAAAACTGACCTATCACTATAACGCGAGCCTCCGGGACAATGCTTGGTGATTGAACAACCCAGGCATTGAGCAAGGAGGCTCACAATGGAACTTGTACCCGATTTTGTGGTTTTGTTGCAAGGGCTCGCAGTGACGATGACAGGACCGACCTTCCAGAGCTTCGTGACGGTCGCTGCCGGTTGGGTGTTGGCTCAGCGCCGGACGGTGACGCGCATGATCCTGGCGGTGGGCGAGGCAGCCGACAAGCACTATTCGTCGTATC
>JBDKTJ010000081.1:0-12564 GCA_039698075.1 Thermoguttaceae bacterium
GTGTTGGCCTGATCCCAGTCCGCAAGATCGCGGAAGTTTTCCAACCCGATGAACAAAAACATCGGCTCGCGTTGATGCCGGGACTCGCCGAGCCACAGATCGACCGTCGCTTGAAATCGGTCGCAATTCCAGGTCTCGCCCATTTGGCCTTTTTGGGAGTGCCTGCGAAGCGACGTCAACTGCGGCTGGCCTTCGAGCATATTGATGAAATACAGGCGACCGTTCGAGGTGGTGCCTTGTGGAATCGCGACAATCGATCGGCCCGGCGCCACCTTGCGGTAGTCGTCCTTGGCAACGTAATAAGGCACGGTCGGAGCGCCCCACTGGTTGATCAGCCACGCGTTGTCGTCGCCGCCGTCGCGCCAGTTCTGCCACTGCACGAGCGAATCGATCGCCTTGATCCCCAATTGCCGGGCGATGTGCGGCGTATCATGCGAATAGGTGTAGCTGCCGAGCAATTCCAGCGGCCCGATGCCCAGCAGATCCCAAAGCTCCATCAGCCGATGGATGCCGTCTCGCTGCAACTCCGCATCGAGCCAGACGAGATTGCTGTCGGGACATCGGGAAATCATCGAATCGGCGTGACACATCGGCATGATGTGGTCGCCATAGCGGTGCCGCATGGTTGCAAAAATGCGATAATTTTCGGCAAGCTGACTGGGTGTTCGCACATAGGCCGCCGTATGTTCCGAACCATCCCAAAAATCCGCCGCCAAACCGTGCTGATGAATCACGTCGTACGCCTCTCCGGTACGGCCGGGTTTCCGCAGCCCAGGATAGGAGGTCAACAGCAACCGGCACACCGCGTAGCCGTCGTCCAGCGCCGCAAACATCCGGCTGATCCGCTCCTCGCCGACTCGCCACACAATCCGTCCGTTGCCGGGCAGCGTCGGCGACACATCCACCACGGCCGTCTGGCCTCCGCGGGCGTCGGGTTTCCAATCCAGCTTCAGCGTCTTGACCGGCCCGGGGGTTTCGCGGAGATAGTCCCATTGGACCGTCGCCTCGCACGGCGAAGGAACCGGCCCGACGACGTGCAGCGTCGCCGTCACTTTTTCGCCGACGCGCACCAAACCGGGCGCGACGTTGAGAGAGGTTTTATATCCCCAGCGTCCGGCGGCGGTTTCCGACTGCAAATACGTTTTGAGCTGTTCGAGCATTTCGGCGTCGTCGCGCATTTGCGACCTTGCCCAACGTTGGATGTCGTCGCGCCGCTGGGCCGCCGTCCTCGGTGGTGGATCGCCGGAGGCGTCCATCTCGATCCGACGGATCGCCACCGACGGTTCCTTATCGCCCTGCAACTGCAACGTCAGATAGCCCGAACGACACTCGAATCCAGCCGGCATGGGAAACGAGGTTTCCTGCGAGCCCGACCGCAAAACGACGCGATTCGGCTCCTGGGCAAACGTCAACGCATATTCGCCTTTTTCGGCCGCCGGAAGCTGCCATGCGCCGACCGCCTTTTGAGCGACGTAAAGGTGCGTCCGGCCATTCCGACCGATTTGCAAAAAAATCGGGCATTGGTCGAATCGGCTCCATTCCCAGGGTTTTCCCCATCCGATCCGCAACGTTGGATTTCCCGCGTCGCCAAAGCTCCAACGCAGCGAAGTCGTGAAGGTTTTCAGATTGCCGGGGTTCACGGCGGTTCCCGGCAACGTCGTCTCAGGCACACGCATCGCCCGCACCAGGCTCAAAACCAATCCGTCCTTGTTGACAGGCGTTGGAGCATTGCCAAATCGCCACGCGCTGGGACTTTGAGTAAAATCATCGACATAACGCTGTCCGGCATCGCTGAAACTTGCCCAGCAGCTTGCCACGATGAAAACAACGATCGCCTGGCAAATCCATAGACATCTCACGGTTAAACCTCGAAGCGGCGGGAAGGAAGGCTTGCCAAGAAAAACCGAAGGAAAAACGGTGGGGTGGCAGGACTGTGTCACATCCGGTCTTTCACAAGTTAATTTAACGCCTATCCCCAAGACAATCAATCCTCATCACCACACGTCTTCTCCGGCAAGGACGCACTCTAAATGGAGTTGCGTGATCCTGAACATTTTGCACATGCTCGGAGCCGCCTCCCAAAGGCAGAGGGGCCCTCGATTCTGAAATTTGCAAAAGTCCGGTTCGAAGAACTACGATCGCAGGAACTTTTGATACAACGCCCGCAACTGGGCGGTCATGTGCTCGTGGCGGAACACTTCGGTGAACCGGCGGCGGCCTTCTTGGCCTAATCGTTCTCGCAACGCCGCGTCGGAGGCCAATCGGACCATCGCCGACGACAGGGCCTCGATGTCGCGGGGCGGGACCAAGACGCCCGTCTCGTTGGTGATCACGACTTCCCGCGCGCCGTCCACATCGTAGCTGACGGCCGGGCGGCCTGCGATCAATGCTTGCGGCAGGACCCGGGCCAGCCCTTCGCGCAGACTTGCATGGACCACCAGATCCATCGCCCCGATCAGTTCCGGGATGCGACTGGGCGGGACCAGGCCGGTGAATTGAAAATAGTCTGAAAGTCCGGCCTCTTCAATCTTTTGACGCAATCGCTGACGCCAAAGCCCGTCGCCGACGAACAAGAATCGGGCGGACGGCGTCTCTCGGACGACTCGCCGCGCCGCGTCGATTACGTCGTCGTGGCCTTTCAGATTGACCAGCCGGGCGATCTTGCCGATCACGACGTGTTCGGGCGAGTAACCGAGCTGACGTCGCACGCGGTCGCGATGCTCGTCGGCGTGCAGAAACGGCTCGACGTCCATGCCGCTGTAGACAGTTGTAAACTTTTCGCGCGGGGCGATGCCGGCGTTGACCATCAGGTCGGTCATGGCGTCGGCCACGCTGACCATGGCGTGGCAGCGTCGAGCGGCCCAGCGTTCGCAGGCCTGAACAAACCATTGCGACGCCCTGCCCTGCCACGGATGAAACGGCGCGCCGTGGACCGTGTGAATCACAACCGGCACGCCCAACGACCACGCCGCCGCGCGGCCCAATATTCCGCCCTTGGCGCTGTGGGTGTGCACCACGTCGGGCCGGAACTTTTTCAGCGCGCTTTTGATTTGTCGATAGCTGACCGCGTCGCGCCACGGGTGGATCGGACGTCGCAACGGATCGAGGACTTTTAAGGGCACCCCCGATGCCTCGGCCCGATCCAACAGACTGCCTTCCGGCCCGATCGACGGCCCTGTCACCAGCAGCACGTCGTCGCCGTATTGATGGACCAGGTCTTCGCAAGTGAACAACGTATTCTCTTGCGCCCCGCCAATGATCATTCGTGTGATGACGTGTGCGATTCGCATGAAAGGGATTAGGGATTAGAGATCAGGGATTGGACTCGACCGATGCAGTTTGTGCATAGTCAACCTGGACAAGAAAAAGTCCTTGCGGCGGCGCGGTCGGTCCGGCCCGACGACGATCGGCCGCTTCGAGCGCCTCGCGGGGCCAACCGTCGGACTTCGCGCCGCGTCCGACTTGCACCAACGTTCCGACGATCGTGCGGACCATGTTGTAAAGGAACCCGTCGGCCTCGATGTCGAGCAGGATGAACGAGTCGGGAAACATGGACAACGCCGCCGCGTGGTCGCGTTGGCTCGACGTGGCGTGGATGGCGCACTCCGCGGCCCTACCCCGCTGAATCGACAGCTCGAAAACCGTCCGCACGGTCGTCTTTCTTGGGGCGCCGCTGCTTTGAAAGCTTTGAAAATCGTGCCGGCCGACCAACGGCGCGGCGGCGCGGCGCATCGCCTCGACGTCCAGCCGGCCGTGGACGTAATGCCATGCGCGATGCCGACAAAAAACGTCGCGGACCGGCCCGTCGTGAATCACGTAGCGATACCGTTTGCGCAGCACGTCGCGAATCGGATGAAAACCTTCGGGCGCGTCGGCCGCGTCGAGCACGGCGATGTCGCGGGGCAAATGGGCGTTGATGGCCTTCAAAAGCGTCTCAGGCGGCAGCGGGCAATCGGTCCGGACGCCGACCACCTGGCCCAGGGCGTGCACGCCGGCGTCGGTCCGTCCGCTGGCCAGCGTCGGGGCGCGGCGGCCGGTGATCTTTTTCAGCGCATGCTCCAACATGCCTTGCACGGTCGGCTTGCCGGGCTGCAATTGCCACCCGGCGTAGGCCGTGCCGTCGTAGGCGATCGTGAGTTTGAGGGTGCGCATGCTCCCCCCCTGCCCTACCCTTGGACCAGCAACTCCGCAATCTGCACGGCGTTGGTCGCAGCGCCCTTGTGCAGGTTGTCGCTGACGCACCAGAACGCCAAACCGTTCGGGCAGGAGATGTCTTCGCGGATCCGCCCGATGAACGTCTCGTTCCGTCCGTTGCAGTTGATCGGCATCGGATAGATCTTCTTTTCCAGATCGTCCATCACGACCAGGCCCGGCGTCGCGGCGAACAGCTTGCGGGCCTCGTCGACCGAAATCTTCCGTTGAGTCTCGACCAAAATGCTCTCGCTGTGGCAATTGCTCACCGGCACGCGAATGCACGTCGGACAGATCTGCATGTCGTCGTCTTCGAGCATCTTGCGAGTCTCGTAGACCATCTTCATTTCTTCGGAGGTGTAGCCCTTGTATTTCGGGCCGCCGATCTGCGGGATGCAATTGAACGCGATCGGATAGGCGAAGTTCTCATACGAATACGATTGGCCGGCCAACGCGGCCTTGGCGCCGCCCAACAGATCGCGCGTGCCGACCAGCCCGGCGCCGCTGACGGCCTGATAGGTGCTCACG
This sequence comes from Thermoguttaceae bacterium, assembly GCA_039698075.1. Taxonomy (GTDB): domain Bacteria; phylum Planctomycetota; class Planctomycetia; order Pirellulales; family Thermoguttaceae; genus JAJFVC01. Next base: position 4,720 of record JBDKTJ010000081.1, read on the forward strand.
ACCACCCGGGTCACGCGACCGGCGTCGTGCAACGGCTTCAAGGCCTGAACCATCTGGGTCGTCGAGCAGTTGGGGCTCGAAATGATGCCCTTGTGCTTGCGAACGGCATGGGGGTTCACCTCAGGGATGACCAGCGGGACGTTCGGGTCCATGCGCCAATAGCCGCTCTCGTCGATCACGACGCAACCGCGGCGGACGGCGTCGGGAATGAAGTCCCGAGCGACGTCGTCCGGCGTGCTGGCGATCACCAGGTCCACCCCGTCGAACGCCGATCCCTTCAACTCCTCGACGACGATCTCGCGTCCGGCGAACGGGATTTTTCGGCCCGCCGACCGACCCGACGCAATAAACTTCATCGTCTTGTGCGGGAACTTTCGGGTTTCCAGCAGTTCTCGAATGATGGTTCCGACGGCGCCGGTGGCGCCCACGACCGCGACACGATCGAACACGGAAAGGTCTCCTGCGACAAAGGGTATTTGGGATGGATGCCGGACCGATGGTCCATCTGCCCGGACGCCCCGGGAACAGGCAAACAACCTATCCCACAGCGGCAAGCTTATGATTATCGCATGAACGGATGGGAATCTCAACCGTAAAAATGTCGATTTTCCCAGGAAATAAAAAGGTCCCGCGGCGGGTCTTCCCCCAACCGTGGGACCTTTTTTCGATCGTTCGACTCCCGCAGCACCAAAACTAGCGGGCCGCCACTTGCTGCGACGTGGTGTTGAAACCAAACGCCACGGCCGTGATGTCGCCGGCGGTCAACGTGACCGTCCGCGTGTCTTCCTGCACTTGGCCATTGCGGACCACCTGGGCCCGAACCACATACTTGTAGCTGAAACCAGACTTCAGTCCGTAGGAAACGAACTGGCGACGACAACCGGAGCTGCTGGTCTGCAACCCGTTGATCGTCACTTTGGCGTCGTACGGAACCCAAACGGTCAGTACGCCGCTGGCTTCGGCCGACGTGGCACTGGTCTTGGGCTCGGCCGGGGCCGGAGCCGCAGGAGGCGGGGTTGTCGGCGAGGTCGGCTCACTGGGCATCATATCCATCGCCGGCTTCTTGGCAGGCGTCGGGGCCCCGCTGGGCGCCGTCCTCGGAACGTCGGTGCAGCACGGCTCAACGGTCGTGCAGCACGCGTTGCCATACCAACCGCCGCCCCAATAGAAACGATAGGGTCCGAACAACAGCCGTCGGATGGGACCAGGTCGCCATCCCATATACCAGCCGCCGTCGTACGAGGTGCAACAACTGGTGTAGCACGGCGAGTAACACGGCGTGTAGCAGCAACCAATGGCCGCGGGACGACAACATCCGCCCCACCATTGGGCATCCGCCTGCAACGCCGTCGCCGACAAGGCTACGGCCGCCACCGCGCCAATCAGCAAGAATTTCCAACTCCCTCGATTCATATGACTTACTCCCTTCCGTTAGTACAGACGATCTACCCAAACCACACTACAAACATATCAGCCTATGTTTGAAAATCAAGTAGCCTGGGAAGACTTGCGCAATATCGCAACTTGTTAAGAATAAGTAATTTAGACGTTTTTTTCTTACCCGGCGTAGCAATACCCCCCATTATTACGCAATTCAACAAACCCATCCGCTATACAATTGACACAACCGGAATCTTCCGAGTAATGTCGTAAGGCATGAAATTTCCTACTTGGACACGACGTTTGCCCTGGTCGATCGTGGTCGCCGCCCTGCTGTTGAACGGCTTGGGGCTGGCGGCCATTGCGAGGGTCGAAGAATTGACCGACGGCAGCGGCCGTTTTTTGCATCAACAGGCGGCTTACTCTCTGCTCGCGTTGGTCGTCATGCTGCTGATGACGATTCCCAACTATCAGACGATCGGCCGCTACGGCTATGCGATTTTCGCGACGTCCTTGTTGCTGTTGGCGGCCGTGTATTTGCATCCGCCGATCAACGAGGCGCGCCGCTGGATTCGCTTGGGACCGCTGGGCATTCAGCCGTCCGAGTTCGCCAAAGTGGCCTACGTGTTGGCGTTGGCCCGCTATCTGATGCACCGCGACAACTACCGGCGGCTGCGAGGGCTTTTGGGGCCGCTCGCGCTGACGCTGCTGCCGGTGCTGTTGGTGCTCCGCGAACCGGACCTCGGCAGTTCGTCCGTATTCTTTCCGGTGTTTTTCGTGATGCTTTTTGCGGCCGGCGCCAAACGGCGCGATCTGGCCTGCGTCGTTGCGGCCGGCGTGCTGGTGCTGCCGCTGCTTTGGACGCAGATGAATCTCGATCAGAAATCCCGCGTCGTCTCGTTGTTCGATCAACCGCCGCCGGGCCAAATGCCCAGCCGAGAGGCTTATCAACTGTATCAGGCCAAGCAGTTGCGGGCCATGGGCGGCGTTTGGGGCAGTCTGCTGGCCGGCCAGCCCACCGACGATCCGGTCACGTATCGGTTGCCGGAGGCGCAAAGCGATTTCATTTTCACCGTGGTGGGCGAGCGCTTTGGTTTGCCGGGCACGGCGCTGGTGCTATTGCTTTTCGCGTGGATCGTGGGCCGGGCCGTCGCCATCGCTCAAGAGACTCGCGAACCCTTCGGACGGCTGTTGGCCGTCGGCGTCGCGACGCTGTTCGCCGTTGAAACGCTCATTCACGCGGGCGTAACGGTCGGGCTGCTTCCGATCACGGGCATTTCGCTTCCGCTGGTCAGCCACGGCGGCTCGGGGCTTTTGGCCCACGCCCTGGCGTTGGGATTGCTGCTCAACGTCGGACTGCGGCCCGGTTACGAAATGGCCAACGAACCGTTTCGTTACGTAGTGAACCCCGACTAGCGATCGCGGCGGCTTGGCCATTGCTCGTGGACCGAAGGCCAAGAACTGCCGCTTTCGGCTTTCACGCGGAGGTCGTCGAACGAGACTTCACCGACCGCGCCGAGCAGTCCGATCCGAACGATGGCCTCGCGGGCCTTTTGGGGCACGCTGATCTGCCGGGTTTCGGTCTGCCAATCGAACGTGCCTCGCCACGGTCCCAGAGCCGCTTCGCTGAGCCACGCCCGATTTTCGTCGTAAAACCCGATGGTCACGCCGGGCAACTGCCGGGCGTCTTGGCCGGGTCGGATGTCCTTGCCTCGCACGCGAACCGACACCGTCAAGCGGGAGACTTTGCGGCCGTCGACCGCGAACCCCTGCAGCGCGTTGGCGTTGCGGCCGGCCAACGTGTTGCTGAACACAACATAGCGATGGCCCTCGGGCGCGTCCTTCGCCTCGACGACCTTCAACTGTCGTTGATAGTGCCAACCGGTCGGCGAGAGCGGATCGCCGCCGGCCTCTTCGAAGCCGCCGTTTTCGATCGCCGGCCGAGCGGGGTCGGGCAACACCTTGCGGCGCGATTCGGCCCGGCCCGTCATCGGCACGAATAGCGTCGCCTCGAGCGCCTTCGACACCATCTTGCCGTGTTCCTTCTTCAACAAATACAACGTTTGCTGATAACGCTGTCCCAACGGGATCACCATCAGCCCGCCCTCGCGAAGCTGCTCGACCAGCGCCGGCGGCACGTTTTCGGGCGAGCAGGTGACGATGATTTTGTCGAACGGAGCGTGCTCCGGCCAGCCTTGATAGCCGTCGCCTACGCGGCAGTGGACATTTTTGTAATGCAGCCGTTCGAGCGTTTTGGCCGCCTTGGCGCCCAGCGGGGCGACGATCTCGATCGTGTACACCTCGGCCACCAGCGGCGACAACACGGCCGCTTGATAGCCGCTGCCGGTGCCAATCTCCAACACCTTGTCGGTCGGCCGCGGATCGAGCGCCGCGGTCATGTAGGCTACGACGAACGGCGGCGAGATGGTCTGGCCCTCGCCGATCGGCATCGCCATGTCGAGATACGCGCTTTTGCGGTGCGTGACGGACACGAATTCGTGCCGTGGAGTCTTGCGCATCGCCTCGATCACCCTTTTATTCTTGACGCCCGCCGCGACAATTTCATCGTCGACCATTTTGTTGCGGGCCGTCTCGAACGTCGAATGCGACTGGGCCCATGCCGCGCCCGACATGACGACGATCAGACAAAAAACGGCGAGATTTCGAATTTGCGAAGTCATGATGTTTCACCAGGCAACGAATGGACACGCCCTGCAAGACGGGCTCCCAACGGATCCCGCGGACTTGGTGGAATTTTACCTTATTCTAGCCCGCGGTCGAATTGTCCCCCTGTTTTTCGCCGCACCGATCTGCCATAATCCAAAAAGTCGCCAAAAATGCCGAAAATCGCAGTTGTAGGAGCATGGTGAACCAGTCGCTGAAGGATACGATCGTCGATCGCTTGCTGCCGCGGGTGCAAACGCCGGCCCAATACACCGGCGGCGAGTGGAACTCCGTCGTCAAAAACCACGGCGACGTGCGCGGCACGCTCTGTCTGGCCTTTCCCGACGCCTACTCGATCGGCATGAGCCATCATGGGCTGCAAGTGCTTTACCATGTGATGAACCGCCGCGATTGGGCGTGCGAGCGGGCCTTCTGTCCCATCACCGACATGGAGCAACTGCTCCGCGAACACCGGCTCCCGCTGTTCAGCCTCGAAACGTTCACGCCGCTTTCGGCGTTCGACGTGCTGGGCTTCACGCTGCAATACGATCTTTGTTACAGCAACGTGCTGACGATGCTCGACTTGGGCGGCATCCCGTTGGACGCCCGGCAGCGCACGATGGACCATCCGCTGGTGATCGCCGGCGGCCCGTGTGCGGCGAATCCCGAACCGATGTCGCGTTTTTTCGATCTGTTCGTCCTCGGCGACGGCGAACCCTCGCTGCCCGAGGTGTGCGATCTCTGGAAAGAGCTGAAACGGTCGGGCCGGGACCGCGAAAGCCTGCTGGCCGAAATGGCCTCGCGGTTGCCTTACGTCTACGTGCCGCGATTCTACGAGCCGCAAGCCGACGGCCGCGTGCTGCCGATCCGTCCGAGCGTTCCGACCGTCGTCGAGCCGTGCGTGGCGGCCGATCTGGACGCTTGTCCGCTGCCGCCGGCGCCGATCGTGCCGTATGTCGAATGCGTCCACGATCGCATCACGATTGAAATCATGCGCGGCTGCCCCGGCCACTGCCGATTCTGCCAAAGCACGACGCTGAAGCGTCCCATGCGATTCCGTTCGGTCGACACGATCGTGCAAACCGCGTTGGACCAATACCACGCGACCGGCTACAACGAGATTTCGCTGCTGTCGCTTTCGTCGAGCGACTATCCCCAGTTCGACGAACTGATGCGGCGGCTGCAAGAGACCTTCCGGCCGCTGGGCGTGTCCGTCTCGCTGCCCAGCCTGCGAATCAACGAGCAACTGCGGCAGATCGGCGAGCTGATGAACACGGACCGCCACTCGGGCCTGACGCTGGCGCCCGAGGCCGCCCTGGAGAACATGCGCCGCCGGATCGGCAAACCGATCACCAACGACGACCTGCTGGCCGGTTGCCGCCGGGCGTTTGAAAACGGATTTTCGCGGGTCAAACTCTACTTCATGTGCGGGCTGCCCGGCGAACAGCAGGCCGACTTGGAGGGAATCGTCGAGCTGTCTGAAACCATCTCACAGTTGGGCCGCGAAGTGCGAGGACGGCTGGCCGACGTCGTGGCCAATGTGTCGAACTTCGTGCCGAAGCCGCAAACGCCGTTTCAATGGCACGCGATGCAACGACGCGAGTATTTTTCTTGGGCGCACGATCTCTTGCGTCGAACGAAACGGCTGCGCAGCGTGCAACTGAAGTGTCACGACATCGAGACGAGTCTGTTGGAGGGCGTGCTGTGCCGCGGCGATCGTCGCTTGAGTGCGGCGATTGAATTGGCGTGGCGCCGCGGTGCGCGTTTTGACGGCTGGGCCGAACATTTTCAACCGACCCTCTGGCATCAGGCGCTGGCCGACTGCGGCGTCGACCTCGATCAAATCCTGCACGTCCCCTGCCCTGCCCCGTCCGCGTTAGCCTGGAACCACATCACCATCCGTCAGGGCCGGCAATACCTCGAACGCGAACGAGACAAGGCGGCGGACGAGACCGTCGAACGTTAGGGCGCATTTCACAAACCTGTAGCGTGTCGATCGCTTTCGGAACCGTAGAATCAAGCCGCCGGTAACGCTACACGTCCGTGCGACACGCACTAGCGGATGAGTCGGTTCAGCAGAACATCGAGCGAGATCATCGCGATGCGGGTAATCCTGTCGGACGTGGCAAACGGCAGATAGAGATGCCCATTGTGGATCATCGCCCCGCACGAGTACGCCACGTTCGGCACGTAACCGTCGCGTTCCTTTTCGGTCGGCGTGATCAATGGCTTGTCGAGACAGCCGATCACCTTCGTCGGATCGTTAATGTCCAGCAGCATTGCGCCGATGCCGTACGTGCGCATCGGACCGACGCCGTGGGTCAACAGCAGCCAACCTTCCGGCGTTTCCAACGGCGAGCCGCAATTGCCGATTTGCACGAATTCCCAGGGATTTCTGGGCGTTCGCAATAACTCGGCCGTTTCCCAGAAGTGGACGATATCGGAAAACATGATGTAAAGATTCTCGCCGTCGATGCGGGAGCACATCACATAGTGTCCGCCAATCCGCCGCGGGAAAAGCGCCATGCCTTTGTTCTGCGCACAGGCGCCGTTGATCGTATGCACGCCGACCCTGCTGAAGTCGCGGGTTTCAATCAGTTGCGGGAGTATGCGGTAGCCATCGAACGCCGTGCAGGTGCCGTAGTAGGTCACCGTGCCATCGTCGTCCACAAAGCGAACCATCCGCAGGTCTTCGATGCCGTGGCTTTCGTTGCTGGTCTGGGGAAAAATAACCACCTCGGACGCATCGGCGTCCCTTGGAAGCTCCAATTGATAATTCGATTGGGCCAACCAACGGATGTCTTGGAACGATGCTTCGAGCGGAAGTTTTTCGGACGCCGCATCCCGCGCCTCGGTGATGGCATGTTCCAGTTGCGCCAATGTGAACGAGTCGGCAAGACGGCCCAGCACGAGATCCACCGCCCCGTCGGGAACGTCAATGTCCTTCAGCTTGCGTCGAAACAAGACCTTGTCGTATTGTTTGTCGGGAAGAACGCGGATGGGCCTGGCGAGATGCCCGCATGGGTCGATCTGAATCTGGTGGTCGGCGGTGATGATGCCGGAACGGAAGACGATCGACGATACGTGCCCTTCGCCCGTGGCGCGAAGACTCATGATGAACCGCACCGCGCCGGCCGGCACGTTCCGCTGGCTGTGATGCGGGACGATCGACGGATTGAACAGCGCCGCCGACTCGATCGAATACTCCGCGGTCAAATAGGATCCGATCAGCAGCCGACGATGGTGCGAGAGGTCGTCCGAACAGCCGATCATCGTCATGGCCGTGCGGCAATTCTCCTCAAACACGGAGGCGATGTTGACGTGACGGGCGCGGAACTTTACCAGGACCTCGTCCAACAATCGATCCACCTGCCCGCCGCTCAGACTGTTGACCCGATCGACGATATTGTAAATCCTCGCCTCACCGCCGGGATCGAAAAACCGGGTAATAACGCGGCGAATATCGCTGGTCAACGTGACCGGGAGACGTTGGACGCTCAAAACACTACGTTTGCCATTGCCGTTTTTTGATCCCATGAAGATAGTTTAGCATGTTGCGGGGTCTCGACCACCCACCGACCGGAAAAGGACGCAAAAACACCAGGGCGACAAAAAGAGGCTCATCGACGGGGGGTCGCGCGGTCGGTCGAATGGCCAAAGTTGACCGTAGCGACAAACCTTTTCGCTCGTTAACGGCGCACAACATCCACAAGCGGAAATTGATCGGGATTTTTGAGCGCGGCAAGTTCGAGATCGACGTCGAGCTTCGGCCAATGGAGATGAAAGCCGTGCAACAAGGTT
>JBDKTJ010000082.1:0-60825 GCA_039698075.1 Thermoguttaceae bacterium
ACACCTCCACTCCAGGCTGCATACTCGTCAGCACAATCCGCAGCTTCTCCGCCGCCGTCCATTTCTTTCGCTTCTGCACACTCATCGGTCTTCCTCCGTGCCCTCATAATAATGGGTTTAGAGGAAAGGGACACAAAGAGACCCAAGAGAACGATTTCATATACTGCGGGATGCACTGCATTGGACACCGACACACTTCTGGGGTGCCTGGTGGCACCGGGCCGTGGCCGACGGTACCCCCCGGAACGGATCGTGGTGGCGGCGTGGCTGGAAGCGGCGGGCGTCGTTCCAAAACAACCAGCCACCAGCTACACATGAAGCTTGACCTCCGGGACGTACATGATGACAACTACGGCCGAAGCCCGAGTGGCCGTCGCAAAGCTCCCGCCGCCGCCCCTCGATTAGATTCATGATCGAAGCAGGTCGCCATCTTCACTTGGCTGCCTCGGTATGAGGCGACCTTCCAGCGAATCCACGAGTTGGTGTCCCGCCGAGGGATTTCGAGCGCCGCAAGAGTGGGCTATAATCCTCGTCTGGCAAGGAGGATTACCATGAAGCGATTGGGAACCATCGTCGTTGTATTGCTCGGTTCGCTGGGGCTTGCCTGGCAGATCGCCAGCGCCGATCCGCAATCCACCAAGTCCGATGTCGTTAACACCAGCAAGGACTTGAAGGTCCGTGTGGCAAAGGTCGAATGGATCGCCGCGACCGAGGCGGCAAGAGATGCAGCCCAAAAAGCTGGTCAGCCGCCGCGAAAGGTTCGCGTATGGATCGATGTGCATGGGCCGCTGGCCGCCGGCGCCAGCGGCTACGGTCGGCTTCGGGTCGAACAACTGCTGAACGCCGACCGTCGGGCGGACGCGATCGATTGGCAATCGCCAGCCGCGAAGCCGGCCGCAGGCATCCAAGATTCGCTCGTCACGATTCATCGCGGCGAAGACGACACACGTGACGGGCCGTGGTTTTCCGAGGTAATCAAGGAGGGCATACGGTTTTACGTGGACGTCTATGCGGGCGAATCAATTCGTCAGATCGGCCTGCTTCGTGGAACGCTCGTACTTCGCGCGGGCGGCCGGCTCGAGACACTCACGATCAAAAATATTTTCCAACACCTTGGCAAGCCGATCGACGATCCGTCGCTCAAGGCGATGGGGATCACCGTGATTCCTCGTGCTGGCAGCGAGTCGCCTTCGAAAGGCGGCGTTGTGCGGATCGGGCCGGTGCAAGTGCAAGACAGAGAGGGTGCGACAGTGCTTCCTGACCATGATGGAGAAGAAGTGCTGATCGAGACCCAGTGGACCCGTTCGCCCATCATGCGTATCGACGTCATTGACCCTGAGGACGAGACGCTGCCGCTGCCGACGGCCGATTCGAGCGTGAGCAACAGTGAAAACACGGTCAATCGCTGGATGAAGTTTCGGTTTAAGCCGCCCAAGGACTCGCAGTTGAAGATGGTCGTCCAGCATGACCCGCAATTGGTCCGAGTGCAATTTACGCTCGAAGAGATTGATCTGTCCCAGGGCCAGTGGATCATCGTGCCACAGTCGGCCGCAGACATTCCGAGATCGTCGGCCCCATCGGTGTCGATTCCGGCCACGCCGGCCACGCCGGCCACGCCGCCCTCCAAGCTGCCGTCAATCAGGGTTAAATCGTCTGAGGTCGAGGTTCTGCCGGGCACCGTGGAGGTGGCGGAAGCAGGGATTGCTGCTCCGCCCGCCGACATACGGTCGTCGGAGAAGATGAAGACGAAGGAAGGCTACCGGCTTGGCCATGTGGCTGGCCCGTTCTTCGCCGGGTGCGGCACCTCGATGAGTTCCAATTCCAAGACCCCAGCAGAGCCGGTTGGCGTGACGTTCGACTTCAACTGTCCTGCCGAAGGCTTCGGCGAGGACGTAGAACCCGAGCCCGCTGGACCAAACATGCGTATTTATATCCTCGGTCCGCTTAAAAAGGAGTACGTTCGGAGTTGGGCCCAAGTGCAAGACGATTTGAGCTTCAATTTCGATTTCGGCTATTTGTCCAAAGAAGCGAACCGGACATTCGACCTGACTCTGCTGCAAAGCGTCCGTAGCGTTGCAGGCCTCGACATTCAAGGCCCGATGCAGGGTGATCGGCTTGTCGTGCTGGGAGACCTGGGGTTGCTTGCCGGGCAACAGAAAATCAGACGCCTATGGTTGGCAAACTGTGAGGTCTCTTCGCGAATGGTCCGAAACCTGGCGGCGGCGCCCAACCTGCGCATCCTGCGTCTGTTCAACTGCAAGTTTGAAGGCAATGCCATGGCGGAGTTGGCCACAGCCAAATCGCTCCGTTGTTTGGATCTGACCAGGTGTCTTTTCGATGAGAGGTCGCTGTCACGGTTGATGTCGTCGCTGCCTGAGTTGCGTCACTTGACTCTTACGCAAACACCGGTTACCGATCGAGCGTTCACCGCGTTGTCGGTCCCACCGAAGATCCAATATCTCAACCTATCCGGCACAAAAGTGGGCGATCGTACTCTGGAGGCCTTGAGGCAATTCCGCAATCTCAAGGTCGTGAACCTCGAACGGATCCCGCTCAACGCCGAGCAGATCCGCGGCCTCGCCGCCGTGTGTCCCTTGAAGGCGATCTCCTACACGCCTCGTGCGGGCATCGAAAAGCTCCATGAAGAACTGGGTCAACGGAACATCGGGGTCTTCCACGGCACCGGACCAACGGCCGTTGAAGGGATCTTTGAGCCAGACTATCTGGACAAAGTCTTCGCCGAGTTACCCAAGCAGTTCACGCAAGTGCAACTGATGTGCGACTTGAACGAGATCGGCCCGCAGCAGACAGACACACTCAACCGGCTCCGGGCGGATTGGATTGTTTGCCACCTCAACGTCGGTCTGACGGCCGCGCCGAAGGCCGATGCGTTGGCTGGCTTACGAGGCGTTCATTGCATCAACCTGTCGGGTTTTGGTCCTGCGGAGCATCGCTATGACACACCGGAACACTATGCTGCGATGTTCGCCGGCTGGCGGCAATCGACGAACCTTATGGAACTTGAAATCGACGACTGTCCGATCCACCTCGCCGCTGCTGCAAACCTGGCTGAGATACCATCGCTCCGCGCACTGAACCTCGTGCATACGGGTGTGCGGGACTGGATTGGCCCAGTACTGGCTCGAATGAGGAAGCTTGAGCGATTGCGGCTCCGCGAGCCGGAGGTGGGCGACGCCGTCATTGCCGAACTCGCAAAGCTGAAGACGATCCGCCTGTTGGATCTCTCAGAGACGGGTATCAGCGACGCATGCGTTGATGCGCTTCTGGGAATGCCGGCCCTGAAGGAGGTGCATCTGTTCGGGACCGGCGTCTCGACCGCCGCGTGCGATAGATTACGCAAGCGGGGCGTCAAGGTTTCCTCAGGCAAGCTCCGATCGACGCAGTTCTACGGCACGCCGGACGATAGATGGCAGGAGAAAGGCGATCTCATGAATGTTGGAATTCGCTAACTTTCTGGCGTTCAAGGCGGATCGTGCCTTTGCCACAATGAAAAGCTCAACGTGATCTTCGTCCGCGTTCAGCGGATACGACTATTCAACCACCAACCACGTGCTAGAACATCATACACGGAACGATGCACTGAGTGGGTCAAAGAGCATATACGTATAGCGTTTTTCCTTCTGCTGGAAATGTGGTGCCCCAGTAAACGTTTACTCCCGCCTGAAGGCGGGAGCTTTACGGAGCGGATGAGCTCGAACTGAAGTTCTTCGCACATCCGCGTTGGTTTATTCGAGGTTGTTGGCTCGGTACCCACGAGGTTTTCCGCTCAACAACCGACCAAACAGGATATTAATCCTTTCGCACATCAACATCGCTAAGACCTAAAGGTTTCGCCTGAAGGCGAGGGCTTTAGTCCCATCTTGGTGACAGTAAATTCGCCGAGCATGACGGGACCGTGTCTTTCACACACCGACGACTCGACTCAGCAGCAACAGGAAAGCAATGACCGCCAACGAACCGTGGGCGAGCATCAAGGGGATCGGCAACGTCCTTTTTCGCATGGAAAATGCCACCGCCATAAAAACGCCCCCGGCTGCTGCAACGAGGAATAGGATCAACGCTGCTGCTAAAACGGCGCTGCATTTGACGCACACGGCCATGGCGATCAGCAGAAGAACAACTCCCGTTGCGGCGAGAGATCCGTGCGTCATCGCCAAACTTGCCGGCATGGGCTGGTTTTTCAAACGCATGGCTGCAAGAACAACGCCACCCACCGCCGCAATCGCAAAAAAGAGGATCGAAGCGATTAACATAATTGCATCTCCCTTAAAAAACAGCATGGCTTCCTATCCCATCCGCTCACACTGGGCGGTTGGATATCGCTGTGCAACTTTAGTGCATCATCGCACTTGAAGCCGCAGCCAGAATCGCAACATGCGAAACAGTCGCAAGCCGCGGCGTCTTTCACCACTCGCAAACGAAAGATCATGCGGAACTTGTCAGCAGAGACATCCATTCCATCCACATGGAACAACCGACGATGACCGGCATGAGGACGGCCGCTCTCGGGACAGGTGGTTTTTTGACAGGTCTTGTGGATGGCAGTCCCTTCTACGTGTGCGCGGTAAACTGCGACAGGTCGAAAATGCCGAGAGTTTTCTCGATTGCAGCTACGCGGCCGACGATTCCCTCGAAACCTTCCTTGCCGAACAGTTCGTGTTCCCGCCGCTCGAACGCTTCACCCAACTCGCCATACTCCTTGGCATCGACGATCTCATGGAATGCCGGAAAGAGAACCGTATCCTCGCGGGCAGCGTGTGGGTTGTCCATGCGAACGAACAACCGCATCGACTCGGACAACGCACGGCGTTCTTCCGCCGATTGGATCGCCTGTTCGGCGGACAACCGCAGCGTAGCGTCCGTCAGCCGGCGGCCGGCGCGATGCTGCTGGAGCAGAACGGCCGTCAAGTCCACAAGTTTGTTGGCCTTCTTAAATCGTGGAAAAAGGTAGTCCTCTTCCAGCTTCTCATGGTAATCCTCGATGAAGGAGCGAATGATTGAGGCGGCGACGGCAACAGGCTTGGGCGGCAAGTCCTCGCCGGCATCGAGTCGGCGGACGGCCTCGCCATAGACGAGCAAGATGCGTTTCAGAACGCCATGTTCTCGCATGAGGTCTTCGGCCGGCGATACCTCCACAGTGCCAAGTTCCTTCGGTTCCGCGCCGATTGCGCCGGGTATTCCGACGGCAAGTCCCGCCATGCCGAAAGTCGTCCCGGTGGCAAGAAACTGCCTGCGTGGAGTCTTCATGGTTTCTCCTTGTCCTGTTCAGTGCGTTGGATCGGGTTTGGCCGCAGCTCGCCCCACCACTTCCAAATCGCATAAATCACGGGATATACCAACAGTTCCATCATAAAACTTGTGACCAATCCGGCGATCATCGGCGCGGCGATGCGTTTCATCATGTCGGCGCCGGCGCCCATCGACCACATGATCGGCAGCAGGCCCATCATCGCCGCCATCACGGTCATGGCCTTGGGCCGCACCCGTTTGACTGCCCCGTGGATGATCGCCTCGCGGAGATCTTCGTAACTGCTCATCTTGCCACGGCGAACGGCATCGTTGTACGAGAGGTCCAAGAACAGGAGCATGAAGACGCCGGTTTCGGCGTCCAACCCCATCAGGGCGATCATGCCGACCCACACGGCGATCGACATGTGATAGCCAAGCAGCCACAGATACCAAATCGCTCCGACCAAGGAAAACGGCACGGCCAGCATGACAATCAACGCCTTCACGGACGACTTGGTATTCATGTACAGCAGAATGAAGATCAGGAACAGCGTGACGGGCAGCACGATCTTCAGCCGCTCGCGGACTCGCAACATGTTCTCGTATTGGCCGCTCCAGGTTATGCTGTAGCCTGTCGGTAATTCAAGGTTTTCTTGCACGGCCTTCTTGGCATCCTCGACATAGCCGCCCACGTCGCGCCCGGCCAGGTCCACGAATACGTAACCGGAAAGCATTCCGTTCTCGTCACGGAGCATGGCCGGGCCGGAAACGAATTGGATGTCGGCCAATTCGGCCAGCGGGATTTGCGCGCCGGACATCGTGGGCGCCAGCACGCGGCGCAATTTGGTGAGATCTTCACGAAAATCGCGGGCGTAGCGGACGTTGATCGAATATCGCTCGCGCCCTTCGACTGTGGTGGAAACCGGTTCGCCGCCGACGGCCGACTCGACGACCATTTCCGCTTCTTTGACTGTCAGGCCGTAACGAGCGAGGTTTTCCCGCTTGAGCGTGAAGTCCAAAAAGTATCCGGCCGCCGTGCGTTCCGCGAAGACGCTGCGAGTGCCCGGCACTTTGTTCAAGATCGACTCCAAACGGGCGCCGATCTTCTCGATTTCCTTGACATCGGCCCCTTGAATCTTGATGCCGACCGGAGTTCGCACGCCCGTGCTGAGCATGTCGATGCGAGCCTTGATCGGCATCGTCCATGCGTTGGTTACGCCAGGGAACTGCATCGCCCGATCCATTTCCGCGATCAGTTCGTCGGAACTGAGGCGGTCGGACCAGATGTGTCGGAGGGGCGATTGAAGGAAATCGGGAAGTTTGGAATACCACCGTTCCTTCTTGCGCCATTGGTCGGTCGGCTTGAGCACGATGGTGGTTTCGATCATGGAGAACGGCGCGGGATCGGTCGAGGTTTCCGCCCGACCGGCCTTTCCAAACACTCGTTCTACCTCGGGAAACTCGCGCAACCGACGGTCCATCGTTTGCAGAAGTCGTTGGGCCTCGGCCACCGAAATGCCCGGCGCCGTTGTGGGCATGTAAAGCAAGGAGCCCTCGTCCAACGGCGGCATGAACTCCGATCCCAACTGGAAGTAGACGGGAATCGTCGTCAGCACCAGGAGCAATGCCACGAGCAAGGTAAGTGCTTTGTGTCGCAAGACGAAATTGCATGCCGGCTCGTAGATGCGGAAGAGCCGTTTGCTGATCGGGTGTTGTTCTTCGGGGAAGTAGCGGCCCACGGCCACTGTGTTCCAAAAGCCCGAGAGCCAGCGGGGCCGGAACGTATGGTAGTCCATGCGTGTGAACATCATCCGCATGGCAGGGTCGAGCGTGACGGCCAACACGGCGGCAATGACCATCACGAGGGTTTTTGTATAGGCCAACGGTTTGAACAGCCGCCCCTCTTGATCCACCAGGGTGAACACCGGCAAAAAAGCCACGGCGATGACCAAGAGCGAGAAAAAAACCGACGGACCGACCTCCTTGAGCGCTCGCAGCCGAATTTCGTGAAAGTCGCCCTTCCGGCCTCCGGCAATCCATTCCTCCAGCCGTTTGTAGGCGTTTTCCACTTCGACGATCGCCCCGTCGACCAACACGCCGATGGAAATGGCAATGCCGGTGAGCGACATGATGTTCGAGGTCAGGCCCATGAAGTAGAGCGGGATGAACACGAGCACCACGGAAACCGGAATCGTCAGGATCGGGATGATCGCCGAGGGAATGTGCCATAGAAAAATTAAAATCACCAAGCTGACAATGATGACTTCGAGAACCAGCTCTTCTTTGAGGGTGTCGATCGCTCGTTCGATCAGCGTCGAGCGGTCGTAGGTGGTGACAATCTCCACGCCCTTGGGGAGCGACGGTTTGATTTCACTGAGTTTTTCCTTAACCCGCTCGATGACGTTCAATGCGTTTTCGCCGGCGCGCATGATGACAATGCCGCCCACGGTGTCGCCTTCGCCGTCGAGATCGGCGATGCCACGGCGGATTTCCGGCCCGAGGGTGACGGAACCGATGTTTTTTACAAGGATCGGCGTCCCCTGTTTGTCCGTTCCCACAACGATCTTCTCGAGGTCGCCGACGCTCTTGACGTACCCTCGCCCGCGAACCATGTATTCCGCGCCGGTGAATTCGACCAGCCGTCCGCCCACGTCGTTGTTGCCATCCCGAATCGCCTGGACCACCGTGGAGATTGGGATATTGAAGGCCAGCAGCTTGGTGGGGTCGATGTTGACCTGGTATTGCTTCTGAAATCCGCCGATCGAGGCCACCTCGGCCACGCCCGGCACGGATTGAAGTTGATAGCGAAGAGACCAGTCTTGGAGCGTGCGGAGTTGGGCCAGGTCGTTATGGCCCGTTTTGTCCACCAGGGCGTATTGATAGACCCAGCCGACGCTCGTGGCGTCCGGGCCAAGTTCCGTGCGAATGCCCTCGGGCAGCCGGGGAAGGATTTTCGAGAGGTATTCGAGCGTGCGGCTGCGCGCCCAGTAGAGGTCGGTTCCGTCCTGGAAAATCACATAGACGTAAGAAAAACCAAAGTCGGAAAAACCACGGATGGCCTTGATCTTCGGCGCTCCGAGCATCGCGGTGACGATCGGGTAGGTGACTTGATCCTCGATGATGTCGGGGCTTCGATCCCAGCGCGAGTAGATGATGACCTGTGTGTCGGAAAGGTCGGGAATGGCGTCCAGCGGCACCTGACGCATCCAGTGCAGCGCCCCGGCCATGGCGACCAGCGTAAAGAGCATCACCAGATACTTGTTCCGTGCGCTAAACTCGATAATACGGTCAATCATGTTTGTCGTGGTCCATTCCTGTCATCCCTCCTCCTCCGAGCCGGATGCGACTCTCGGAATCAATCAGGAAATTGGCCGACGTGACAATCCGCTCTCCTTCCTTGAGGCCCTCCAAAATCTGATACTGGTCGCCAAATTGAATCGGACTGATTTTGACCGCCACGGGCACGAAATGATCGCCCGGCTCGACGCGATAGACGATGTTTCGCTCGCCCGTTTGCAGCACGGCCGAGGTTGGCACTAACAAGCCGTCGCCCATCGGATGTTGGATCGAAACCTGGGCGAACATTCCCGGCTTGAAGATGCCCTCCTTGTTCGACAATTCGATTCGCACCTGCACCGTTCGTGCAGCTTCATCCACGGTCGGCTGAATGAACACGACCTTTCCGGTAAACCGTCGATCCGGCAGCGACGGGATTGTCACCGTGGCCGGTCGCCCAAGTTCGACGTGCGGAATTTCGTATTCGTAAACTTTCGCCTGCACCCACACGGTTGCAAGATCGCCGATGACGTACAACTCTTTCTCCGGCGTGACGTACTGCTTCTCGAAGACATTCTTTTCCAAGACGGTCCCGCTGATCGGACTTTTCAGGATCAAATCTTTTTGAGATTGACCCGTGCGCATCAACTGCTCGATCTCCTCTTGCGGCACGTCCCAGAGTTCCAGTCGCCGCCGGGCGGCCTCCGAAAGCGGCTGTCCATTGCCGCCAAGTGTCCGCTCCGCGCGCAGTGCGTTCAGCAATTCTTGTTGTGTTGAAAGAAACTGCGGGCTGTAGATCGACAGAAGCTTATCGCCTTTGTGAACGGCTTGTCCGACGAAATTCACGAATAGGTGGTCAACCCAGCCTTCGGTCTTGATGCCGATGCGGGCCACTCTCGTTTCATCGGGCTGGACAATCCCGAGAGCATTGACGCTCATCTTGAGCGGCCCTCGCTCAACGCGACCGATGCGAACGCCGATCCGCTGCTGAAGTTCGCCGGGGATCATCACGGCAGCGTGACCTGGAACGTGCGACGACGTGCCCATCGTTTCGGCAGGCGTAGCGGTCGGGCTCGCCTTGTTGGATTCCGCCGTTCGCACAGGCGCCAAGTTCATCCCACAGATCGGGCATTGTCCTGGATGATCCTGCCGAACCTGCGGGTGCATGCTGCAAGTCCAGACGGTCGGACTTGTCGTTGCGGTTTTCGTCGTCTCGCCGCATCCGCTTGTCCAAAACAAAACGCCGAACGCCATGGAGCCGACTGCCATCCAAAGGGCAAGGTTTGCCGCTGTCCCGCCGGAGCGCGTGCCGATCATGGGCCACCTCAAGCAGCTATTGTCTTCATTTGCAGAGCTCGTATTCGCCAGGCTTGCTGCAATTATATGTACCGTTGACAAGTCTTGTGGTTTTTGCCAATGAGGAAAAATCCGCCGGCTCAATCTGCGGCAAGTCGCTCGGCGTCACCAGGAACACTCGAACGCCTGCGTTAATATGGGTAAGCACCGGTGAATTCGTTGATTATGACGAGAGTGGGGGATGTTTTGGATATTTGGGTTGTAACAGGTCGATTCAGTGAGACAGCGCGGCACTCTCGATGGCGAACATGGCAGTTGCGTAAAGAGACGTTCACGTCACGGCATTTTGTGTCTCCAAGGTGGGGGTCGGGGAATGGGACACTTCGCGAAACCTGACCAATATGCGATCATCGTTCCGTTTCTTGTCGTTTTGGCCGGATGCACATTGCCGTCCGGCAGACACCATAACAGCGGGACGGAAAAGAACGAACGGACCTCGGTTGTGGCGGCAGCCGATGCGTCCCAGCCCGTTTGTGTCAGCGCCGTGGAGACGCAATCCATCCCCCTAATGTCCCAGACAACGCGGCCGGCATCCTATCAAACGCCCGCCGACGCACCCTCGGTCCCAACCATCAGCGCAGACACAGCCGTCGCGTCTGCACCGGCCCATCGCTCCGACGATCCGTGCGACCCCTTTGACGGACAAGCCGAACTCTCGGTGGAACAATTGGTGGCTGAGGTGCAGGCTGGAAATCCGTCGCTCCAAGCAGCCTCGGCAGCGTGGCGAGCGGCAACCGAGCGTTATCCGCAGGCCGTTTCGCTCGACGATCCGATGTTTGCCACCATGATCGGTCCCCAAGGCGTCGGACGTGACAACGGCGGCGGTTGGATGGTGCAAGCGTCGCAGAAAATTCCGTGGTCTGGCAAACGGGCCTTGCGCGGCAGCGCGGCCTCGGCCGAAGCCGACGCCATGAAGGGCGATATCGGCGATGTCCGACTGCGGCTGGGCGAAGCGGCGCGAACGGCCTTCTACGACTATTATCTCGCGCGACGCGAAATGGACGTAAACGATTCGACCCACCGACTTCTGACGCAGTTTCGAGAGATTGCCTGGAACAAATACCAGGTGAATCAGACAACGCAGCAAGACGTGCTCCAGGCCGATGTCGAGCTGGCCACGCTCGAACGCCGTCGAACGGAATTGACGCGAGATGAGCAGATTGCGATTGCCAGAATCAACACGCTGCTGCATCGCGCCGCCGATCACTCTTTGCCGCCGCCGCCCACAAAACTGGCGATTGCCGGTTCACTTCCGACCGCCGAGTCGCTCCACCAAGCTGCCGAGTCGCGGCCCGACCTGTTCGCCATGCACGCTCGCATTCGCACGGAGGAGGCCAACTTGGCGTTGGCCGGCAAGGAATACTATCCCGACGTGAACGTTGTGGCCAAATACGACGGATTCATGCCCGAAGACATGCGGCCCCAGGTGGGCATGGAACTCAACGTGCCGCTTCAGCGTGAGCGGCGTTCGGCGGCGATGCGCGAGGCATCGGAACGGCTTCTGCAACGACGCGCCGAATACCAAGAGCGGTTGGACCAAGTGCGGTTTGAGGTACAGGCGGCTTTCGACCGTGCGGTCCAGAGCCAGCAAGTTATTCGACTCTACGAGGAGAAGATTCTCCCGGCGACCCAACGGAGCGTCGAGTCCGCCCAATCCAGTTACACGAGCGGGAAGCTCGACTTCCTCCGACTTATCGACGCCGAGCGTCAAGTCTACAGCCAGCAAGAAATGTACTATCAAGCGATTGCCGACCATCACCGTCGGCTGGCCGAATTGGAGCGGGTTGTGGGCGGCTCGCTGACGGAACAGGTGTTGCCCGCCCACGATCGGCAATAGTTCTTCGATGCCGTTCCGCCGCGTTATGCTTCTGTTCTGGCGCTGCCTTGGCCCACCTTGCGCAGTCGTGGATAGGTGCTCAAGAGGAAATAAAGCAGAGGGAACGCTCCGACCAAGATGACGATGGTGTCGGGCACGATTCGCCAGAGGCCGAGCGTCTGCACCATTTTCATTTCGTAGAAGGCCGCACTCCGAGCATACCAGAACCCTTGGTCATAGCTGATCCACACCTGCAACATGCCGATGGGCAGCAGTCCGGTGAGGAACATGAGGAACAAACCCGCGTTGAGACCCCAGAAGCTGACCATCAGGATGCGATCGTTCCAATACCGATTCTCCACCAGCCCTCGCCATGAAAACAGAATCAGCGCGATGGCCAGCATTCCGTAGACGCCGAACAACGCCGTGTGAGCATGGTTGGCGGTCAGGTACGTGGCGTGTTCGTAGTAGTTGACGATCGGCAGATTGATAAGAAAGCCGAACATGCCCGCGCCGACGAAGTTCCAAACGCTGCTCGCCGTCAGAAAATACAGCGGCCAGCGATACGGGAACTCCTTTCCTTCGGCCTTGATCGACCGGTACTCCATCCATGCACGGACCACCAGCAGAATCATCGGGATCGGCTCCAAGGAACTGAACACGCCGCCGATGGCCAGCCAGAAACTCGGCCCACCGTACCAAAAGTAGTGATGAGCCGTTCCCGGAATGCCGCTGATGAAGACGAGGATTGCCGTCAGATAGGCCACTCGGATCGCGGACTTGGCAGACACCAGCCCCAGCGTGACAAGGAAAAGCGAAATCACGGCGACCCCGAAAAACTCGAAGATGCTTTCCACCCAAATGTGAACGACAAACCATCGCCAATAGTCCGCGACGGTCAGGTGCGTGCCTCGGCTATAGAAAAGCCCGAAGCCAAAGAAGACGACCACGAAGACCGCACTCAGCACGTAGAAGATGGTCAGCGAACGGCGGTCTGTTGTTTCCGCTGTTTCCCCTGCTTCATGGCGCAGTGCGGGGACCATCGCTCGATACACGACGACGACCCAGAAGATCAGCCCGCCAAACAGGAGAATCTGCCAGAGACGCCCCAATTCCAGATATTCCCAGCCCTGATGTCCAAGCCAGAACCAGGCTTGGCCCAGGTAGCCCTTGATTCCCAAAACTTCGCCGAACAGGCTTCCCGCCGTCACGGCCACGACCGCAAAGAAGAGGATATTGACCAAAAGTCGTTGCGCCGGCAGTTCACGGCGGGCCACAAGCGGCGCTAGGTAAACTGCTGTGCCCACCCAGGATACGGCGATCCAGAGAATCGCCAATTGCAGATGCCAAGTCTTGGCCCAACTGTACGGATACATTTCGCCGACGATTTTCACGTAGAAGCTGCTTGGGTGAACGGTGTAATGGGCCAGCAGTCCGCCGTTGAAGATTTGGACCACGAACAGCAGTCCCGCGATGAGGAAGAACTTGGCGCTGGCACGTTGGCTGGGAGTCACCGGAGAGTCCAGCAGCCGGTAAGCCGCCTCCACCGCTTTCGACTCGCCATAGAAGAACCCGTAGCGGTGAACCACATAGACCACGATGCCTAGCACGGCGAATAGCGACAGAATCGACCCAAGACTCCAGACCAGGGCTTCTGTTGACGCGGTGTTGCCCACCGAGCGATCCGCCGGCCAGTTGTTCGTGTAGCTGTAGCTTTTTCCAGGGCGATTGGCGCCTGCTGCCCAAGCCGTCCAGAAGAAGAAGTCGGCCGCGTCCTTCCGCTCGTCGGCCGTGGGCACGGTGTCCTTGAGGAATCCGTAGCGAGAATCCCCCTCGGCAAACTCCCGATCCCAATACTTGCGCATTTGCTCAAGCGAGTATGCCTGCGCCGGGGTGAGTTCCAACGTCTTGGACTTCTCATCGTAGCGATTGGTGCGAACTTCGTGGATCACCTTGATGTCCGCTGCATCCAACTCTCGTTGCGGCTTTGGGGGCAATTCCTTGTAGGCTTCCGCGGCCGGCTGTCCTTGGCTGGCATGATATTGCTTCACCAGTGCGCCGACGCAGTGCAGCGTGTGGGCCGAGAAATCCATGCCTCGCAACGAGCCGTGCCCCCAAACGCTGCCGTGGTCCATCAGCCCGTAACGCTGGTACACGTCCTGCCCTCGCATGATCGCCGCGTGGTCGGTCAAGAGAGTCCCGCCGGAAACGACTTTCTCGGGGATGGGCGGAATTTGCTGCTTGGCAAAGTGTCCACCGAAGAGCAAAATGCCCATGCTCACGAAAAAGGTGAAGATGGCGGCATTTCGAAGCCCTTTGGTTCCCATGTCCGTCTCCTTCTGCAAAAAGAGGCTTGGCCTGGCAAAAAGGACTCGCCGGCCGGTAACCGGAACCCACGGCGGGTGAGCGATTGCCGCCAAGTATACAATATCTGTGGAAAGGATCAATCACATGAAAGCCACTGTAGACAAAGATCTTTGCATGGGGTGCGGCATTTGCGTCGAAGTGTGCCCCGAGGTATTTGAGATGGGCGACGACGACAAGGCCCAAGCCAAGGTGACTCCGGTTCCACCCGAAGCCAAAAGCAGTTGCCGTGACGCGGCGGATCAGTGTCCTGTATCGGCCATCAAGATCGAGGACACTTAATCCCAAGATACTCGTATCGCCGTTGTCGAGATCGGGAAATGCTATATGGTTCGTCGAGCTGAAAAGACGCAGCCAGTGGTGCTGACCGTCGGGCATTCGACCCGAGGCCTGGACACATTTCTTCATCTCCTGCAAGTCCACGGCGTCACGCGGCTCGTCGATGTCCGCACCATTCCCAAATCGCGTCATAATCCACAATTCAACAAAGAGACATTGCCGGCCGCGCTCAAAACCGTGGAAATCGCGTACCAACACATGCCCGAATTAGGCGGCCTGCGACATTCTTTGCCGAATTCACCCAATCAGGCGTGGCACAACGCTTCCTTCCGAGGATTTGCCGACTACATGCAGACCCCCGAATTCGACAAAGGCTTGCAGAAGCTCGTTGAGATGGCCCGCAACGATCGAGTTGCCATCCTGTGTGCCGAAGCCGTGCCATGGCGCTGCCATCGTTCGCTGATCGCCGACGCGCTTGTTGCACGGCATATTCGGGTTGAGCACATTATGAGCGAGACCCTCTTGCAGACACACGTCGTAACACCGTGGGCTTGCATCAAAGGGAATCGCGTCACTTATCCGACTCCATAGGCTGGTGCGGCCCCCTTCTTTATCCTTCCACAGGCAACCGTACTCAAAGCCCGCCGAACACATCAACGCATGCGTCTGGAGAACAAAAACCATATCCCTTTTCCAACGAGCGATCGCGTTGATGCCGGTGACTGTTTCGCCGACGCGAACCGAAATCGGATGGCGGAACATCGGACCGGCAATCGCTACGGTGTGAAACTCGCCGTTTTCGGCGTATGGATCACATCCGTGGGCAGTTCCGCCAACAGCGTCCGAGACCACTCGCGTCCGACGAAATCGCCCAGCAGCTTTTTCGGGTCCACGCAGTGGATGCTGGGTCGCAGTCCGGCATCGAGCATTTCCAAAGCCAACGGTCGCGTTGAAAGAAACCATCACCAAGACTCAAGGCAATGGAATCCGGCTGCTGATTGGCGGCCTGCATCACGACTTCGGACAGCAGCCGCCAGACTTCCTGATCTTGGTGGCGCGGACGATGTCAGCTTGGAGTTCCGGCACTTGCCCGAAACACTTCGCAAGGCACTCTAATAGCTTCCGATGAAAAGGTGTCTTGGCTTGGGTAAGAGAGTAGTGGCTCCACAGGCCCGACTTGCGGACAAAAACCAGATTGGCCTTTCGTAAATAGGCCAAGTGTCGAGAAATGCGAGGCTGTGGAGCCTGTATAATCTCCACGATGTCTCCGACGCAAAGCTCCCCACCTTGTAGGACATGGAGAATCCGCAGTCGTGTTCGGTCGGAAAACGCCCGAAACATCAAGTCAACGTCGCCGAGCACTTCGGTCTGTGCAGTTTTGGCCATATCGGAATCTGGAGAACGGGTACTCGCGTATCACACACGGGCGACGCCACTGAATGCCATCGCATGGTACCACTTACTAGCAGGGGGCGTCAAGTGTCTGACGCCCCACAATAGGCAACTGCTCAGCCAATTGTCCTATCAAATATCCTCACCTCTTGGAGCAGCAGTTTCCACCGGGCAACAGCCGGATTGCGCCGATTTGAGCAAGATGAACCGATGCTTGTTGGCCTTGGCGACGCAGAATTCCTTTCCAAGCAACAGCCATACCATTCGCAATCGAGTGCGGTCGGAGAACGCCCGAAACATCAAATCAACCTCGGCCGCCTGGCTGGTCTGCTGAATAGAATTTTGTCAAGCTGCATCGCAGGCTTCCTCATCCCCGTCGTCTTCTGCCGGCTTCTCGGACAATCCGACGACATTCTCCGCTGAGACAATGGTTCCACGAGTCAGTTTCAACAGCCTCTTGGCTCGCTTAGCGGCGCGGGGGTCATGCGTTACCATTACGATGGTGCGACCTTCCGCATTGAACTCCTCTAGGAAGCCGATAATCTGCTGGCTTGTCTCGGGATCGAGGTTGCCGGTCGGTTCGTCGGCGAGAATCACGGTTGGATCGTTGGCTAACATCCGGGCCAAGGCAACCCGCTGCTGTTGGCCAACGCTCAACTCACACGGCTTGTGGTGAAGCCGATCGCCCAAGCCGACTCGCTCTAAGAGAGCGACCGCCCGTTCTTCTTGGGTCTTTTCGTCCACCTTGGCGAGAAACAAGGGAATCTGAACGTTTTCCAACGCCGAAAGGTACGTAACCAGATTGAACGTCTGGAACACGAAACCAACTTTCTCTCGTCGCAGCCTTGCGCGATCGCTGGGGTGCATATCGTAGACCGATTGATCCTCCATTAAAACCCGGCCTTGGGAGGGCGAGAGCATCCCGCCCAGCATCAGCAGCAGCGTGCTCTTGCCACTGCCGCTTGGGCCTACGAGCGAGACGAAATCGCCTCGTGGGATTTCGATCGTGGCGTTATCGAGAGCCGTGACCAACTGGCCACGGTGTTTATAGACTTTGCTGACTTTCTCCATTTTCAACATGGATCAGACCTCCTGGAATGTGGCACAAGGATCGAGCCGGGCTGCGCTTCGGGCGGGGAAGAAACTCGCTACTAACGTAAGGCCGACAGAAATGACAATGGAGGCAATCGCCAACTCCCACATCGGCCACACCCGAATGCCGGCCAACTGTGGGCCTAGCACGAAGGCGAAAATCGAGCCAAGCACGTAGCCGCCGACTCCGCCCGCGCCTCCAAGCAACAGGGCTTTCAACAGAAACACTTTCAGGACCAACCGCGAGTCGGCCCCTAGCGCCATGAGCGTGCCGATTTCCCGCCGCCGCTCGAACACGTTCGCGTACATATAGTTGGCGATGCTCGCTCCGCCCACGAAAACAATAATCACCAGAAACATGAGCGACAGGTTCGACATCATGCGGTTGACGTTTTGTTGCGATTTGACGATCTGCGCGACGGTGACCACTTTGGCCTCGGGAAGCACGGCGTTGAGTTTGCCCACCAATCCTGCGGAAATCTCCTGGCAGCATCCGATGATCTCGATGGCGTTGACCACCGGCCCTTTTTGGGTCAAGTCCTGAACTGTGTGCAGATGGGCGAAAATACGAGCGTCATCCACCGTTCCGGTTTCCGGCAAAACCGCCGTAACGGTGAACTTTTTGCCGAGCAGTTCGAGCGTGTCGGCGTCCTTCAGCTTGAGATTGGCGGCGACATTCGCCCCTACGAGGACTTCGTTGTCTTTAAGCGTCTCAATGATCTTCTTGCGAGAAAGCGTCTTTTTGTCGTCCGACCCCATCATTCCGACCGAGGCGCCGCAACCGATCGGGCGCGAAAAAACGCCTGCGCCGCTCCAAGCCGCTTTCGCCTGAAACTCGTTTTTCGGCAAGATGCCCGTCAGCGTGTAGTTCTTGCCCTGTAGTTGGATAGGCGCGGATAGCTTGGGAGAGATGTTGTCGAGTCCCGCAAGATTCGCCATCGCCAGTTGCGTGACGTATTCCTCGGGAATCGTCTCACTTTGCAAGTCCGCGTTGTAGTAGTCCTGCAAGGTGGCGGTCTTCGGAAGCACCATGACATTGGCGCCCAGGGAGTCCATTTCCTGCGCCACAGCCCCTTCGGAGTAGTGAGTGATGTTCTTAATCGAGACGATCACCGTAATTCCCAGCAGGATCGCCAGAAAACTGGTGAATAGTTGGCTCTTGCGCTCGAAGATTTCGCGAAGGACAATCGTTCGTAATCGCATAATTTCCATCTCCTAATGATGACAACTGCAATTAGAGCCGCAGCCCGATTCGGCTTCTTTGATTTTGGCGGTGATCTGCTCCTCGGTCACTGCTCCTGTAAAACGGGCAACCGGGGCGCCAGGCGGCGTCACCAACACCGTGACAGCCGTGGTGGTCTGCGGATCAACTTGAAGATCCGTGAGAAAGTGCTGTTCTGCCTTGTCGGCGGGGTCCAACATGACAACCTCTGTCGCTTGGCCATACCGCGAATCGGCCTTGAACGCTTTGACGCCCTGAGTCGCCTCCTGATTGAGTTGCGTCTTGCTATTCTGCACGCAGATCAGGATCATGTGTTGGTCTTGGATGACCTTCATGCACTTGGCCGTGCACGGGCTGACGAATGCCTGTTGCAGTTGGACCTCGTCAAACTGCTTTGGAAAGGCATGCGTGGCAGCCCCGGTAGGAGCGATCGCCAACACCACCGGCATGGGAGCCCCCCGCGCGCCGAACTTATCCACAATCGGCTTTTCGGCGGGGTCCGCGACGCTGATCGCGATCGCATCTGCCCGGTCGGCCATCTTTGCCATCGCCGTTTGAAAAACTTCCTGCATGGCATTGGTGTGCGCATCTTGCTTATCGAAGAAGAAAACAAATAGATACTTGTTTTGCTTGGCGGCCGCTTCTAAAGCGGCAACCGCACGGCTAGCGTTCGGCGAAGCCCCTTCCGTAGGCGAAGCCGCCTTGACGTTCATGGTCATTCCGAGTCCAAGCACTACCGCCAGGGACAGTTTCATTGCTAATCGCATCGATCTAATCTCCTTATTTCTTCTTTGGACCACAGCCGCCAGGGCCGCACTTACCACCGGCACATGGATTTGACTGCGCAGCAGCGAGCTTGGCAACGAGCGCTTCCTTCGTGGCCGCACCGCCAAATCTGCCAACCAAAACGCCGGGCGGCGCAAAAAACACCGTAACTGGCTTCTCTGCATTCACCCCGACCTCAATCTCGTTGAGAAATGTTGCTTCGTTCTTATCTTGTGCGTTCACCAACACAATCTCGGTTGCGGGACCAAATTTTGCATCCGCCTTAAAATCTTTCACGCCCCTGGGAATGGCCATGGCGTCTTGCACGTTGTCTTTGTCCACAACACAAACGAAAACCAGTTTGCGATCACGCAAAGCTTTCAGACACTGTTGCGTGCATGAGCTTACAAATGCGGTGCGAAGTTGTTTTTCATCGAACGTCTTGATGAACGCCTTGGTAACTGCACCACAGGGCGCGATGGCCAACACAAGAGGCATTGGGGCGCGACTGGCGCCAAACTGATCCACGATCTTTTTCTCGGAGGGATTGGTAATCTGAATCGAAGCCACCTCGGCCGAATCTGCAAATTTCGTCATCGCCGACTCAAGAACACTCCACGCTTTTTCGGTCTGCGAATTCTTGTCCTTCCAAAAAAACAAGAACACATATTTCTGAGTCGCTGCGGCCCGATCCATCGCGGCTTTTCCTTGACCAACATTTTCAGCGGCTCGTTCTTGAGCCGTGATCGCAGTCACACCCACCGCAAGAATAGCGGCGGCAATCGCTAAATAAAACGCCCTCATCTCTTTGAGTCCTTTTATGGAAAGGTTTTGTGGAACGCCGTGCTGACCATTGCTGCCAATGGCATCGGTGAGCGGTATATTCGACTAGGCACATATATAACAAACATTCGCCTGGCCGCATATAGCGACATGAGCCAAATTATTCGCGTTTTTCTCATGCCGGGGGGGCATATCGCCGCCCACTTCGGCATTGGAAATAAGGAATTACGGTCCGCTTTTATCCGGACGGCGAGCTGGCAAAGCCACGGCAGAGCAACGAGTTATGGCTTGGAGTCCCCTGAATTGCCGCTCGATGCGGCGTGTGCGTTGGGGACTTGGGGATGGTTGGTCGAGAGTTGCTGATGACACGAATTGCACCGCATTTTTCCTAACGTGTCGTGAAGTTCCCCCTGGTGGCACGAAAGACAGGATTGGACCTCGGAACTCAAACCGGCGAACTTACACGGTTCGTGCAGATTCGCATTGAGCAACTCCACCGTCTTGGCTGCCACGTCGGCGGTCAATCGACGGCAGCGTTCTTTCATCTCCGGGCTTCCGATCTCATCGCCAGACGCCTTGCACCAATTGCCGACCGATACGTGGCACAACACCGAGCCGGCCACGGTCTTAGGGAATGCCTCTGAGTCCTTCACTGCTTTCGGTTGATCGCTGGGCAATTCGGTTGCTTCGTACCATGAAAACAATTGAGCAATGAGGTTCTCGCGTCGTTGTTTGTCCTGTTCAAACAAACCGATGATGGCAGCGCCGCCATTGGCTGCTCCGCACAACGATCCCCAATTGCCCACACCGCCTGCGCCGTATTTCATCATGTGAAGCGGAAAGGACCGATATGGCTCGCCTTGTTTTGCGGCCAACGCGGTTATGATGCTGGCAAATAGCCCATACATGCAGCCGCCATCTGAAACTCGGCGATAGGCTTCGGCGGCAACGGCGACAGCGTCCAGTTGGACATAACGCCATTGGTTCCGTGAATTGCTGTTCGGTGCTGGCAGATCCTTCTGGGACGGTTCGGCCGATGCCGCCGCTCTCTGCGATGCAGAACCATCCAATGTTTGTCCGCAACCAACCAGAAAACTTGTGCTGGCCGTTAGGCCCACTGAATGCAGCAATTGTCGTCGAGAGAACTCTTTCATTGATTTTTTGAAGCATGGTTCACCATTAGCTCCGACAGCCGCGCCAATGGCCACCAACTCGGCCACGGCTGGCGTAATGATGCTGAGACCGGCTGCCAAATCGGACGCTTTTTGCTTTCCCATAACGTAATCCTCATCCTGCGGCAGTTGTTGCGTTCAGGCCGGTTTCAAGGCATACACGCGCACACTGGCGGCATAGTCGTTCACGTTGTGACGTCGCAATAATTCCGCCAATCGTCGATGCAAGTCCGCGTCGTTGGACGCACTCGACGAGCAGCAACTTGCCGAGACCACGGGCAGCGCTGCCCCCATCGTCGGGGAGCAGCATCCCGATTGATTCTCGACCTCGGCATAGGCGTTCAGATCGCTTCCCGTGTCAAGGATATCCACTTGAGCGAACCCGGCTGCCATCAATTGATTGCGGTATTGTTCGACGGGAATGGCCCCTGCGATACAGCCGACATAGGCCATGAGGTCGCAACCAATCTCAGGCGGCAGCGGTTTCTTGAGAGCAATATCGCTGGCGGCCAGACGTCCGCCGGGTTTCAGCACTCGTGCAATTTCACGAAACACGGCGGACTTGTCCGGGGCCAAATTGATGACGCAATTGCTGATCACGCAATCGACCGAAGCATCGGGCAGCGGTAATTTGTCAATCGTGGCCTGATGAAACTCGACATTCGTAATCGGTCGGCCACCATTGCCTTTGGCGGCGTTGCTACGAGCCAAATCAAGCATCTCGGGCGTCATGTCGATGCCGATGGCTTTGCCCGCTGGACCAACTTTGGATGCAGCTAAGAAAACATCCAAACCGCCGCCACAACCGAGGTCCACCACGGTTTCGCCCGACTTCAGGCTGGCGAACGCCGTCGGATTGCCGCACGAAAGGCCCATGTTCGCCTCGGCCGGAATGGAAGCCAGTTGTTCCGATGTGTAGCCGAACGCCTCGGCCACGGCTTTGACGCCGGAATGGCCGGTCGATAAGCCGCTTTTCGCCACGGACGCATACTTTGACCGAACTACCTGCTTGATGTCTTCTGCCATGCTTGCTCTCTCATGTCAAAATGTTTCCAAAACCATCCGTTGTTCTACCCATCCGCTTAAGCGAATGTATTGCGAGAAAAAAACTACTCTGCGTATCCCGATTGAATTCTCGAATGCAATTTAGCATCGTCTTCGGCAAAGGCCGTGTCTTCCTGAAAACACTGAACAAGGCAAGCCAACAGCATCTTATGAGACTTTCCCCGAGCGGGCGACAGCCGATAGTAGCTCCACAGCCCGTCTTTTCTGGCAACGACCAATCCTGCCTTGCGAAGATACGACAAATGCCGTGACGCGGTAGGCTGAGGCACGCCCAACACGGCAACCAAATGGCAAACACACAACTCACCGCCACGAAGCAGATTCAGAATCCGCAACCGCGTCTGGTCGGAAAGCGCTCGAAAAACTGTCTTGATTGGGATGGACTTGGCTTGCATTATTGCATTCGCTTTGGAGAATATAGAAATTCAGAGGAACAATGTCAAGAGCACGTCCAGCGGCAAGCGGCGGAACCATCCATGGCCAGGAACGGAAAGGCTCAGGCCGATGACCCCGAGAATAATCAATGTCCGCGAGGCCACCTTCAAGACGCCGATGGATTCTTTGAACCAAAATATTCCAACCATCGCCATCAAAGCGATTTTCACACCGGGTCAGGTCGCATACGCCGCGCTGACCTCGATTCGCTTGATGGCCAAGGCGACGGCTACGAAATTGAGACCGTAGAATACAAACAAGAACACCGAGGGCGCCAGCCGAGTAACGCCTTGGGACCACTTCATGCAGCAGGTCGTTCCACAGACTTCGAACAGAATCGCGGTGAGAAAATAAATCCAACTCATCGGATGTCTCCAATACCGATGCTTGCAGTCGTGGCTTCAACAAAATATCCCCAACGGCATCTGCATCCATGGCAACGCGGATGTGCCTACTCCTGGCTTGTCGACACCTTCCATCCTAGAGACTGGTTAGCCCTACGCGGCACGTTCTCTTGTCGAAGACGCCTCCGGCGGTGAGCCTCTTGCCCTGCGATAGGTGATACTTTTATCCTTTTCCATCGGCGCAGCGGGAAGGTCTTGCAGCTTATCTTGCCGTTGTGCGTTGGAATTTATGACAAGAATCGTGAGCGTCTACACCGGCCGACTTCATCCACACAGCGCCCTTGAAGAACCGCTATTCCGTCGACTGGCAGGAAGATAGACGATAGCCTACGCCGGGTTCGGTGAGAAGGAACTGCGGTTGGGCGGGATCGGTTTCGAGCTTGCGGCGAAGTTGGGCCATGTAAACGCGAAGATAATGCGTCTCCTCGGCGTTGTCCGGCCCCCAAACCTCCCTGAGAAGCTGCCTGTGCGTAATGACCTTTCCAGCGTTTTTTATCATCGTCGTCAACAGACGGTATTCGATCGGCGTCAGGTGAATTTCCACGTCGTCCACGAAAACCTGTCGGCAAGCAAGATCCACTCGCAAGCGGCCGGAGACGAAAATCGGCTCTCCCGCCTCGCTGGTGTCTTGTGCGACGTGGCGAAGGGCGACGCGGAGCCGAGCGACGAGTTCGCCAACGCTGAACGGTTTGGTCAAATAATCGTCCGCGCCGGCGTCGAGGGCGTCGACCTTTTGGTGTTCCTGACCGCGGGCCGAAAGAACCACGATCGGCATTTGCGACCATTCGCGCACCTGGCGAATGACTTCCATGCCGTCGATGTCAGGCAGGCCCAGGTCTAAAATCATCAAATCGGGTTGTTGACTGGCCGCCTGCATTACGCCGTCGCGGCCGGTGGCCGATTCCACAAGTCGATAGCCATGGCCAACAAGCGACACCCGAAGAAATCGGCGAATTTCTTGCTCGTCTTCGATCAACAGGATTTTTGGGCCGTCGGCAGTCATGGCTCGCCTCCTGTCCCACCGGCGTCAGGCACAGCCGGCGGCTTGCCTTCCAACGGCAACGAGAAACGAAATATCGCGCCGCCGTCGGAGCGATTCTCCGCTTGTATTCTACCACCATGCAGTTGCACAATGCCACGGCAGATCGCCAGGCCAAGGCCCGCACCGATGCGAGGCTTTGCACCGCCGCCGCGAAAAAACTTCTCAAACAGACGGTTTGGATCGCCAGACGGCAAGCCGGGTCCGCGATCGGCCACCGCGACGACAATGCTCTGGCCTTCCTGCCGAGCGGATATTTCGATGGGCGTGCCCTCGGGCGTGTAGCGGGCCGCGTTCTCCAGCAAATTGACCAACACCTGCTGAATCAGCAGATCGTCGAGCGGGACAAACGGCAGATCGGCGGCGATGTCGGTCGAGACCGAGCGATCTTTCAACTGTCGAGCCGTCCTGGCCAGCGAGGCCCCGATCACTTCCTCGACCGGCTGCCATTGCTTCTTGATTTCCAACGCCCCGGCCTGCAACCGGGTCATGTCCAACAAATTCGCCACCAGCCGGTTGAGCCGTTCCGATTCGTTCAAGATCGAGGCGGACAGTTCGCGCCGCGTAGCTGGGTCGAGCGACGCATCGCCGTCCAACAACGTGCTGCCCGCCCCGGTGATGACCGACAGCGGCGTTCGCAAGTCGTGCGACACGGCGCTCAACAGCGAACTCCGCAGCCGCTCCGTTTCGATGTCCAGTCGAATTTGATCGGCCTCGGCCTCCAACTCGGCCCGCTCCAACGCCAAGGCGATTAGCCCGGCCAGCGCCTCGAACAGATGAAGATGCTCGAGGTCCAAGGCGGGCGTCGTATCGCCGGGCGAAACGCCGAGCACGCCGACCGCGCCTCGGGAGGTGGAAAGCGGAAAATAGACGCCGTCCGAACCGGGCAACGTCTCGGTCCCCCGCCCGGCCGTCTGACCGTGCTCGAACGCCCAGCGAGCGACCGCCTCTTCGTGAACATTCAAAACAAAACCGGCGGGACCCACCGTCGCCGGCAGCAACTTCCGTTCCTTGTCGGGCAACAAAACGACCGCTCGCACGTCGGCCGCCGCCATGACGTGTTGCTCGGCGATTCGGGCGATCTGATCCCGGCTCGGACTGGCCGCCAATTCGCGGCTGATCGCGTAAAGAGCCGCCGTGCGCCGCTCGCGCCGACGCGCCGAAAGGGCCTGAAACTGCACCCGGGCCGCCAGCGTGCTGACGACCACGCCCGTCAGCAACATGACCAGAAACGTCAACAGATATTGCGTGTCGGTGACCGTGAACTTCCACCGCGGCGGCACGAAGCAGATGTCGAACGCCGCGACGCTCAACACCGCGGCCACGATCGACGGCCCTCGCCCCAATCGAAGCGCCACGGCCACCACGCCGGCCAGATAGACCATCGCCAGATTCGTCGGCTCAAGCGTCGCGCCAAACGCCAACAGAGCGCTGACGCCCGTCGAAATCAACACCACCGCCAACGCCCACAAATAGCTGCCGCGCGAGCCGGGCGACGTCCGCAGCGATCGGGTCGCCGCGCCCGCCGGTTCGTGGTCGCCGCTGATCACGTACACGTCGATGTCGCCGCACTTGCGCGTCAGTTCGTAGACGAGCGAGCCCCGAAAAATCTCTCTCCAGCGCGGCTGCTTCGGCTTGCCGACGACGATTTTTGCGACGTTTCGGCTGCGGGCGTATTGAACCAGTTCCTCGGCGACGTTCTGGCCGCTCAAAATCGCCGTCTCGCCGCCAAGCTGTTCGACCAGACGAAGATTTTGCGTCAATTGCGCCCTATCGGCCTCCGACAAATCCGCGTCGCGCGGCGTCTCGACATGCACCGCGATCCACGGCGACTTCAGACTGGCCGCCATCCGGCGCGTCGCGCGGACCAGTCGGGCGGCAAACGGACTGGGACCGACGCACACCAAAAGCCGTTCTCGGGCGGGCCACGCCGCGCGGACCGCGTGCCGGTCGCGATACACGTCCATCTGCTCGCCGACCCGTTCGGCCGTCCGCCGCAGCGCGAGCTCCCGCAGCGCGATCAGGTTGCCCTTCGTGAAGAAATTGGCCATCGCCCGCTCGGCCTCGCGCGGAATGTAAACCTTGCCTTCGCGCAGCCGTTCCAAAAGATCGTCGGGCGGCAGATCGACCAATTCCACCTCGTCGGCATGCTCCAAAATCGAATCCGGCACCGTCTCGCGCACCACGACGCCGGTGATCTGGGCCACCACGTCGTTGAGGCTTTCGAGATGCTGCACGTTGAGCGTCGTGTAAACGTCGATGCCGGCTTCCAGCAACCGCATCACGTCCTGCCAACGCTTCGTATGCGTGACGCCGGGGGCGTTCGTGTGCGCCAACTCGTCGACCAGCAGAATTTGCGGATGCAGATCCAACGCCGCATCGAGGTTGAACTCCCAAAGTTTCGCGCCGCGATAGTCGACCTCCAGCCTCGGCAGCACGTCCAGCCCGAGCACCAGGGCCTGCGTTTCCGGCCGGCAATGCGGCTCGATGTATCCGACCACGACGTCGGCGCCTTCCTTGCCGACCTTGCGAGCCGCCTCCAACATCGCATAGGTTTTTCCAACGCCCGGCGCCGCGCCGAAAAATATTTTCAGCTTGCCTCGCGCCTTTTTCGCCTCATCGGCTTGCACGCGAGCCAGCAGGGCGTCGGGATTGGGACGTTGGTCAGGCATTTTACGGGGAATGCCGCTTTGTTCGTAAGTTGTTTTTTGGGAGCCTTGATCTTCAGCGATGCGAGACTTTGCAAAACAGCGTCCATGTTTATTGATCTTCAGCCAAGTCATGCAACGGCGATTTTCGGATTTTCCCGGCTAGGTCGAGCCCTTGTTGCATTGTTCATCGGACGGTCACCAATGCCCGATCCCAACGTAAACGTCGAGCCCAACGCCGTTTGTGGCGGACAAGGGGTGTAAACGTTCCTCCTGCCTTTCCGTCACGACAACGCCTTGTCGTACTCGGCGTGCGAGCCGATCCAAAACCACACGACGCCCTCCGGCTTGTCCAAACCCAACGCGCGATAGTGCATTCCGACCCGCACCGACCAGAGTTGCTTCGCCTCGCCGACTTTCTTGAGTTGCAGCGACGGATGTTGCGGATCCATAGCGAGCCGTTTGTAGTTCTTGTCCGCCAACTCCTGAATGTCTTTGGGCAGTTGACGATATCGCCGCCAAAAACATGGCAGAGTGAAGTGTTTCATAGCGGCTTGGCCGATCCTTGCCGATATTCTTCGTCTGCTTCAGCCATCAGTGCATCAAGGCGTCCGGAAGCCAAGTCGCCCTCGATTTGCTGATCCCAAACCCGGCCATGATATTCCTCAAGCCATGCCATCAACTTGGCGAAATCTTCCACGGGAAGTTGGGCAATGGCGGATTCAATCTCCGCAACGCTCATGGCAAATACTCCTTCCAAAATTGGTTTGAGCACTCCCCTATTTTATTGTCCCCGCAAGACAGCGTCTAGGTCGAGATTCAATTCTACCACATTCACGCGAGGCTCGCCCAGCAGTCCGAACGTGCGGCCTTCGGTGTGTTTGGCGACCCATTGCCGAACGAGTTTTTCATCCATTTGACGGACTTTCGCCACGCGAGCGACTTGGTATTCCGCCGCCGCCGGGCTGATGTGCGGATCGAGCCCGCTGGCCGAAGTCGTCACAAGGTCGATCGGGATGGGTAGGGCGTTGTCGGGGTCGGCCTTCTTCAACGCGGCGATTCGATCCGCAACGGCCTTTGCTAAGTCAGGATTCGACGGTCCCAAGTTCGAGCCGCTCGACGACGCGGCGTTGTAGGGCACAGGCGACGTGGCCGACGGCCGGCTCCAAAAATATTTCGGATCGCGGAACGATTGACCGATCAACGACGAGCCAATCGGCTTGTTGTCTCGGTAAATCAGACTGCCGTTGGCCTGTTTCGGAAAGGCCACCTGGGCAATGCCGGTGATTGCCAGCGGATACAAAACGCCCGTCAGAAGGCTGAAAACCATAAGGAGCAGGAACGCTTGTTTGAGTTGTTTTAACATGGAAGAAGCCCTCACCCTAACCCTCTCCCAAAGGGAGAGGGGACCCGTGTTATGCTCTCCCAAGGGGAGAGGGGACTATGTTATGCAAAATGCAACGCCGTCAAAATTATGTCGATCAACTTGATGCCGATGAACGGAACGATCAGCCCTCCGACGCCGAAAATCCACAGATTCCGCTGCAAAAGCGCCGCGGCGCCGATCGGTCGATATCGCACCCCTTTGAGCGCCAGCGGAATCAGAGCCACGATGATCAGGGCGTTGAAAATCACGGCCGACAGGATCGCCGTGGCCGGGTTCAAGTGCATCAGGTTCAGCCGCGCGAGCACCGGATAGGTGCCCAAAAATGCCGCCGGAATGATGGCGAAATATTTGGACACGTCGTTGGCCAGACTGAACGTGGTCAGCGCGCCGCGGGTCATCAGCAATTGTTTGCCGATCTCGACGATCTCGATCAGTTTAGTCGGGTTGGAATCGAGATCGACCATGTTGCCGGCCTCTTTGGCCGCTTGCGTGCCGGTGTTCATGGCCACGGCCACGTCGGCCTGGGCCAACGCGGGCGAGTCGTTCGTGCCGTCGCCGGTCATGGCGACCAGGTGTCCGGCGGCCTGATATTTTCGGATCAACGACAGCTTGGTTTCGGGCGTCGCTTCGGCCAGGAAATCGTCGACGCCGGCCTCGGCGGCGATCGCGGCGGCCGTCAACGGATTGTCGCCCGTAATCATCACGGTCTGAATGCCCATCTGCCGCATCTGAGCGAACCGCTCCCGCATTCCGCCTTTGACGATGTCTTTCAAATGGATAACGCCCAGGGCTCGGTCTTTTTCGGCGACGACCAGGGGCGTGCCGCCTTGCTTGGCGATTTGATCGACTTTCGCGGTCACGTCGTCCGGGAAATGGCCGTGGTGGTCTCGCACGTAATTTTCAATGGCCTCGGCGGCCCCTTTGCGAATCTGCCGGTCTTCGAGATTGACGCCGCTGATGCGCGTCTGAGCGCTGAACGAGATGAACGTGGCCCGCAGATCGTGTACGTTGCGGCCGCGCAGCCCGTATTTGGTTTTGGCCAACACCACGATGCTGCGGCCTTCGGGCGTTTCATCGGCCAACGAGGCCAACTGCGCGGCGTCGGCCAACTCGTTGACCGACACCCCGTCGGCCGGCAGGAACTCGACCGCCTGGCGATTTCCGAGAGTGATCGTGCCCGTCTTGTCCAACAGCAACACGTCGACGTCGCCGGCGGCCTCGACCGCGCGGCCCGACATGGCGATCACGTTGCTCTGGATCAGCCGATCCATGCCGGCGATGCCGATGGCCGACAGCAGCCCGCCGATCGTCGTCGGAATGAGGCAAACCAACAGGGCGACCAGCACCGTCACCGTGACCGGCGCGCCGTGGCCGACCGATTCGACGCTGAAAAGCGAGAACGGCAACAATGTCACGCACACCAGCAGGAACACGATCGTCATGCCGGCCAGCAGAATGTCCAACGCGATTTCGTTCGGCGTTTTTTGGCGTTTCGCCCCTTCGACCATCGCGATCATGCGGTCCAAAAACGTCTCGCCGGGATTGACGGTCACTCGCACCACAAGCCAGTCGGACAGGACGCGGGTGCCGCCGGTGACGCTGCTGCGGTCGCCGCCGCTCTCGCGGATGACCGGGGCGCTCTCGCCGGTGATGGCGCTTTCGTCGACCGAGGCGATGCCTTCGGTGATTTCGCCGTCGGCGGGAATATAGTCGCCGGCGGCCGCAAACACCACGTCGCCGCGGCGCAAATCGGAGGCCGGAACAACCGCCATCTCTCCGTGTTGCAACAGTTTTTCAAACGACGGCTCCGACAGCGGACCGCTGGGCGGGCTAATGAACTTTTTGGCGGGCACGTGGTGCCGGGTGCTTCGCAGGGCGTCGGCCTGGGCCTTGCCGCGTCCCTCGGCCATCGCCTCGGCGAAGTTGGCGAAAAGGACCGTAAACCACAGCCACGCCGAAATGGCCAAAACGAACCAACCCGGCCCCTCGCCGCCGAACCACCGCGACAGGATGAACAGCCCGGTCGTCAAAATGCTCCCGATGTAAACGGTGAACATCACCGGATTGCGGATCTGCCAACGCGGATCGAGCTTTAGGAACGAATCGATCACCGCTCGGCGAATGATCGCGCGATCGAACATCGCGTGTTTTTTTGCCGGAGACGTCATGTCAGCCACCTGCCATCATCAAATGTTCCACGATCGGCCCCAACGCCAGCGCCGGTACGAACGTCAACGCCCCGACCAGAATCACTACGCCGACCAGCAACACGACGAACAGCGGCGTGTGGGTCGGCAGCGTGCCGGCGCTGGTGGGCGTCGCTTTCTTCTTGGCCAAGGAGCCGGCGATCGCCAACGTCGGAATCGCCAGCCAGTAGCGGGCCACGAACATCGCGACGGCCAACGCGATGTTGTAAAACGGCGTGTTGGCGTTCAGACCGGCGAAGGCGCTGCCGTTGTTGTTGCCCGCCGACGAGAAGGCGTAGAGAATTTCACTGAATCCGTGCGGTCCGCCGCGGTTCAAGATGGCGTCCGTGCCCCAGCCGCCGGTCACCGCCACTGCGGCGCCGCCGAGCACGACCATCGGCGGAATCAAAATCACGAGCGCCGCCATTTTCATTTCAAAGGCCTCGATCTTCTTGCCCAGATACTCGGGCGTCCGACCGACCATCAACCCGGCGATGAAAACCGCGACGATCGCAAAGACGAGCATTCCGTAGAGCCCGCTGCCGACGCCGCCGAAAACCACCTCGCCGAGCTGCATGAGCCACATCGGTGCGAGCCCGCCCAGCGGAGTGAAACTGTCGTGCATCGCATTGACGCTGCCGTTGCTGGCGGCGGTGGTGGCTGCCGCCCAAATCGTCGACTGCGCGATTCCGAACCGCAGATCCTTGCCTTCCATGTTCCCGCCCGGCTGCCGATCGCCGGCCGTCTGATCCACCCCGAGTGCGCTCAGCCTCGGATTACCGGACTGTTCGGCCCAGCAGTCCAACACCAACAGCGGCACAAAGATCGCCAACATCGCCGCCAGCACGGCCCAGCCTTGTCGCGTGTCGCCGACCATCTGGCCGAACGTATAGCAGAGTGCGGCCGCGATCAGCACGATTGCAATCAGTTCGAGGAATCCGGAAAGCGGCGTCGGATTTTCGAGCGGATGCGCCGAGTTGACATTGAAAAAGCCGCCGCCGTTCGTGCCGAGTTGTTTGATCATCACCTGCGACGCCGCCGGACCGACGGCGATGGTCTGCGTCGTCAGGGGCTTTCCGTCGGCGTCCGCGGTCGGCTCGACCCGCGAGACCGTCGGATACGGCGAGAGCGTCTGCACGACGCCTTGCGAAACGAGAATCAACGCCCCGACCGTGGCCAGCGGCAGAAGAATATAGAGCACGCTGCGGGTCATGTCGCACCAGAAATTGCCGATCGTCGACGACGAACGCCGCACCAATCCGCGAATCAAAGCGACCAGCACCGCCATGCCGGTGGCCGCCGAAACGAAGTTCTGCACGGTCAGGCCGAACATCTGCGTCGCGTAGCTCAACGTGGTCTCGCCACCGTAGCTCTGCCAATTGGTGTTGGTCGCAAAGCTGACGGCCGTGTTCATGGCTAGGTCCGGCGGCACGGCCGGCATGGGCTGCGGATTCCACGGCAACCACGCCTGCGTCCGTTGGAGCGCGTACACCGCGGCGATTCCCAACAGGTTGAAAATCAGCATCGCCTTGGCATAGCCGGTCCACGCCATTTCTTCCGTCGGATCGATGCCGCAGACGCGATAGGCGAGTCGTTCGAGCCAGCCGACGACGCGATCCAACCCGCACGGCTTGCCCTCATAAACGCGGGCCATGTACCAGCCCAGCGGTTTGACTGACAACAGCAAGATCGTCAAGAACAGACCGATCTGCAAAAGGGCGTATTCGTTCATGCAAACCACTCCGGCTTCAACAGCGCAAGCATCAGGTAGACGAACAATCCCGCCGCGACAACGCCTCCAACCAGATAGATGACGGATGTCATCATGAACCTCCTTGGCCGCTTTCAGTGAAGTCGTTCGAACAAGCGAATCATCGCGAAAGACACCGCCAGCAGCCCCAACACGATGCCAATGCACGTCAGTTCCATCTTTTCTCCTCCGCAAGAAATTATAGAGACCATCGCGTCAAAAAGGCGTCAAATCCGATGGCCGTGGCGTCAAGAAAGCGTCAAGATTCGATCGTTGCGGAGGCGTCGTTCGCCAGCGACGAGCCCTTCTATGGATCTTCCGCAAAGCAATGCAACGGCGATTTTCTTGGGGACGTCGCGTCGCCGCGCGGATTTCGGACGAAACGGTCCGGGTCAGGCGGGCTCCGCTTTTCGGGTGACTTTGGTTTCGGTCCGATTCAGCACGACGGTGAACGTGGTGCCTTGGCCCAACGCGCTGCGGACTTCAATCCGACCGCCCATCTCGGAGATCAACATCCGACACAATCCGAGCCCCAGGCCGGTGCCGCCCGATTCGGCCCGGGTGGTGAAGAACGGCTCGAAAATCCGCTCCAGATGCACCCGCGGAATGCCCTCGCCGGTGTCGCTCACTTCGATGGCCACAGAGCCCATCTGGTCTTCGTCCTTGCTGCCCAACCCAAAGGTGCGAAGCGTAAGCGTGCCGCCCTTGGGCATCGCGTTTAGGGCGTTCGTGCACAGATTGAAGAGCACTTCCTGCAACGTGTAGGGGTCGCCCTGGACGTCGGGCACGCGGCCCAACTCCCGAACGATCCGAACGTTGCGGCCGTGTCCGGCGCCGAGCACCTCCAACGTGGCCTCGACCGCCTGATTCACATCGGTGCTTTGCAGCGTGATGCCGCGCGGCCGGGCGAACGCCTGCACGCGTTTGGCCGTCCGCTCGATCCGGTCCAACGCCTCGGCCATCATTTGGACGTACTCGGTCAGATGCGGATCGTCCTTCACGCGGTCGCCGATCCGCCGCAGGCAGTTTTGCACGCCGTCCAACGGGTTGGCGATTTGATGGGCGATGCCGGCGACCAACTGTCCGATGCCGAGCATCTTTTCCTTCTGCCGCAATTCGGCGTGGGCCCGATCCACATAGCGGCGAATCGAGGTGGTGAAATACACGGCCGCCCAGATGACAGTGACGAACGCGACGAACACGCCGAGCATGTCGAGCCCGTCCAACGGGCGCGGCATCGGACCGTCCGACGGAAAATGCAGCGGATGTAGCGGAATCCATCGCCCATAGAGCAGCGCCATCACCGAGCCGACCACGACGGTCGACATCGCCGCGAACACATACGGCGCCGACCCGCGCAAATACATGCCCGCGATGATCATGTGAAACACGAAGAA
Organism: Thermoguttaceae bacterium; assembly: GCA_039698075.1. Classification (GTDB taxonomy): domain Bacteria; phylum Planctomycetota; class Planctomycetia; order Pirellulales; family Thermoguttaceae; genus JAJFVC01. The sequence goes on from JBDKTJ010000082.1 coordinate 33,079, forward strand.
AAACAAAAACGGATTTTGCGGCAGTCCGGTGAAATAGAGCAACAGCGTCAGCGCGATCAAGTCGCAGGTGATCTGCAGAAAGATGTTGCGATCGACGTTGCCCTCGCCGGCCGAAATGAAACGCTGAATCCGATAGAACACGGCGTTGTATGCGACCATCGCGCAACCGACCACGTACAGCGGCGTCGGATCGGCCACGACGTGCAGCACGGACGACGTCAACCAGGCGGCGAAAAAAACCGCCGCGCAGGCCGGCCAACGCAACGACACCAGCCAACGCGCGCCTTCGGGTGGAAGTTTCATCGCGAACGCCCAAGAGGCCAAAAATGGTGCAAATCAAACACCTTTTTATTTTATTCCGATGGACGACCGTCATCAATGTGCAAAGTGGCCAACTCCAGGGATGTAAAAAGCCTCGGGATTGTCGGCCGCCCCCCGTTCGGATAAACTTGGGGCCTGCTGCAACGCTTCGGAGGTCTTTTTTTATGTTGGACCGCTTTTTTCACCTGTCGGAACATCACACCAACGTCCGGACCGAAGTGTTGGCCGGCGTCACCACGTTCCTCACCATGGCTTACATCATCGTGGTGCAGCCGCAGGTGCTTTCGGGCCGGATGCTGCACGTCGACACCGGCATGGATTTCGATTCGGTCGCCGCGGCCACGTGTCTCGCGGCGGCGCTGGCGTCGGCCATCATGGGCCTGTACGGCCGCTATCCGATCGCGCAGGCGCCGGGCATGGGCGAGAACTTTTTTTTCGTCTCCAGCATGTTGCCGGCCGCCGCGGCGTGGATCGCCACGCAAGTGGACGCCCACCAACTGGCCGCCGGCTCGACCACGCCCTGGCAGATCGGATTGGGCGTCGTGTTTTATTCCGGCGTCCTGTTTCTGCTGCTTTCGATGCTGGGCGTGCGCGAGCGGCTCATGGAGGCCGTCAGCCCCAGCATGCGTAACGGCATCGCCATCGGCATCGGGCTGTTCATCCTGCTGATCGGTTTCGACAGCGCCGGCGTGTTGCAGCGCGATCCGGCCACCGGCTGGCGGTTGAACACGCGATTCGATTCGCCCGACCTGGTGGTGTTTTTCTTCGGCCTGCTGGTCACCTCGGCGATGCACGCACGACGGGTGCGCGGGTCGATCATCTTGGGCATGGCCGCCACGACGCTGTTGTCGCTGGCGTTGCGGTTCGGACTGCCGTGGCTGGGCCCTGCGGTGATGGACTCGCCGCTGATCAAGGGTTCGATGCTGATGACCAGCTTTGCGCCGGCCACGGGCGTAATCTCGACGCCGCCGTCGATCGCGCCGACTTTTTTGAAATTGGACCTGGTCCACTCGCTTTCGTTGCCGATGCTGCCGTTCATTTTGATCTTTCTGTTCATGGTGCTGTTCGACACGCTTGGCACGTTGATCGGCGTGGCCGAGCAGGCGGGCCTGATCCGCGACAATCGTTTGCCCCGGGCTCGCCAGGCATTGATGTCGGACGCCATCGGCACGGTCGGCGGCGCGGCGATGGGCACCAGCACCGTCACGAGTTTCATCGAAAGCGCGTCCGGGGTGGAGCAGGGGGGCCGCACCGGATTGACGGCTGTGGTCGCCGCCGTGCTTTTCTTGCTCGCATTGTTCTTTAGTCCGGTGATCGACATGGTCGGCAGCTACCGACCCATCACCGCCCCGGCGCTGATCGTCGTCGGCTCGATGATGATGCGCAACCTGACCAAGATCGATTGGAACAATTACGCCGAGAGCCTGCCAACGTTCCTGGTGATCGCCGGCATCCCGCTGACCTACTCGATCGCCGACGGGCTGGCGTTGGGATTCATCGTCTATCCGCTGGTCAAGCTGTTGTCGGGCCAGGGCCGCGACGTCCGGTGGCTGATGTACGTGATGGCCGTCGTGCTGGTCGTCTATTTCGTGACCGTGCGGGTGCAGCCGCTTTGAATCGGCCTCGACGAGCAAAAAAACGCCCCCGGCAGCCATATTCTAGGGGGGTGGCGTATTGACAAAGCGCCCGGCGGCGTCCATGATTTGCGAAGACTTTTCGGGCATCTGGCGTTCATTCTTTCTCGAAACAGACTCTTTTTTCACCTTGCGGGGAGATGTGAACCATGCGAGCGACTCGGTGGACCGTGGTTGGCCTCGGAGTGGCGTTGTTCGTCGTCCCATGTGTTTTTTCGCCGGCCCGATGTTCGGCGCAGACGGTGGTCGTCAAAAGCGCGGCCGATGCGGCCAAAATGATCGCCAAAACGGACGACAAGGAAAAGAAAAAATTCCCCGACTGGGACAAAGTCGTCGAGGGCGCGAAACGCCTGGAAGGGCTCTTTCCGTTGTACTACAACGAGAAAGAACAAAAGCTCTTCATGGAGATTCAACAAAGTCAGTATGACAAAGAGATCATTCTGCCGATCGCCATCGCCAAGGGCGCCGGGTTGTCCTACCTCGGCGGAGCGACGCTCAACTTCGGCGATCAATGGCTGATTAGTTTTCAGCGGGCCGGCGATCGGATTCTCGTGATTCGCCGGAACGTGCGATTTCGGGCGGAAGCCGGTTCGCCCCAAGCCGACGCCGTCAAAACGTCCTACACGGACAGCGTCTTGAAGGCGTTGCCGATCAAAAGCGAAAAAGGCTCCTCGGTGCTGATCGATCTGGCCGATCTGCTGATGACCGATCTGCCGAACATCGGCGTCTCGCCCGACCCCAGCCGAAGCACGTGGGCCAAGGTGAAGGTATTCCCCAAGAACGTGGAAATCGAGGTGAGCGCGGTCTTTTCGGCGAACAACTATTGGTGGTGGTGGTTCGACGACGATTCGATCCCCGACCGCCGCGGCGCGCAGGTGGTCATTCACTACAGCATGTCGATGCTGCCCACCAGCAGCTACAAGCCGCGATTGGCCGACGATCGGGTGGGGCACTTTTTGAGCGTCGTCCGCGACTTCAGCCAAGACTTGAACAAGACGCCGAAGGTGCGTTACGCCACGCGGTGGAATCTGGAAAAAGCGAACCCCGAGGCCGAAAAATCGCCGCCCAAGCAGCCAATCATTTTCTGGATCGAGCGGTCCGTGCCGCGTGAATATCGGCAGTACGTCCGCGACGGCATTTTGGAATGGAACAAGGCGTTCGAGAAGATCGGTTTTCTGGACGCCATCCAGGTCCGCGACCAACAATCGGACGATGAGTTCGATCCCGAGGACATTCGTTACAACACGTTCCGCTGGATCACCACGTCGGCCGGATTTGCGATGGGCCCCTCGCGGACCAATCCGAAGACCGGCGAAATTCTCGACGCCGACATCGTGTTCGACGAAGGCATGATCCGATTCTGGCGCGAGCAATATTTGCGATCGGTGGGCATTCCCGAAGGCGTCAACGCCTTGCTGGCCGGCCAGCGTCGCGGCTTCTTCCGGACGTTCGCCGCCGATCTGCCCACGTTCGAGGCGTTTCGCCCCATGTTGGATCGGGCCTTGGCCGACCCCGAAGGTCCCTTCGCCCAATCGCATCGTCACGCGCCGGGCACGGACGAGTCCGCGTCGTGCGAGCCGGTCGGGTATTGTTCGCAATGTCAGATGGGCCCCGGCATCCAACAACAGCTCGCCGTATTGGCTTCGGTGCTGGCCGCTCGCGGACAACTCGAACCCGGCGGCAAGATCCCCGAAAAGTTCATCGCCCAGGCCGTCAAGGAAGTGGTGATGCACGAGGTGGGGCACACGTTGGGTCTGCGGCACAACTTCAAGGCCAGCAGCGCCCTGACGTTGGATCAAGTGAACGACCCCGGTTTCACGTCCAAGAACGGCAACAGCGGCTCGATCATGGACTACCTGCCCGCCAACATCTCGCGGAAGGGCGAAAAACAAGGCGATTATTTCTCGCCGACGATCGGGCCCTATGATTATTGGGCGATCGAATACGCCTACAAACCCGTCAAAGGCGACGAGAAACAGGAACTGGCCAAGATCGCCACCAAGGCGGCCGAGTCGAATCTCACGTTCGCCACCGACGAAGACATTTGGTTGAATCCCGATCCGCGGATCAATCTTTACGACCTCGGCGATCCGTTGGATTTCGCCAAAGATCGGGTCAAGCTGGTCCGCGCGAGCCTCGACGACCTGCAGAATCGCGTCGTGGCCAAGGGCGAAGGCTGGCAGCGGGCTCGCTCGGCCTTCGGGGCGTTGATGGGCGAGATGGCCCGAGCCACGTGGCTGTCGTTGAGCTACATCAGCGGCGAGTACACCTCGCGCGATCACCGCGGCGACGCCAACAGCCGTCCGCCGGTCAAACCGATCGACGCCGCCAAACAACGCGAGGCGTTGCGGCTGATCCAGGAAGAGGTGCTGTCGGACAAGGCGTTCCAGTTCAAGCCGGAACTGCTCCGCAGCCTCGCGCCCGACCATTGGTACGACAACTCTTGGCGCTATTATTTCTACAGCCCCTATCACTACCCGGCGCTCAAGTACGCCATGTTGATCCAGCGGATGGCGCTGTCGCATCTGCTCAACGGCGAGACGCTTCAGACGTTGCAAGAGGCGTCGTTGTTGGCCGATCCGGGCCAGGAGCCGCTCAGTCTGGACGAAGTATTCCAGGCGCTCAGCGACTCGGTCTGGTCCGAGCTGCCCAAGAAGCCCGGCGACCTCAAGAAGGATCAAAAGCTTGTGATCTCGATCCTCCGGCGGAACTTGCAGCGAGAGCACGTCAAGCGGCTGTCCGAGATGGTCGTCGGTCCGAGGACCAACACCTTGTGGGACATCATCATGCTGCTGTTCTTCGGGGACGACCAGTCCGTGCCGGCCGACGCCCGCAGCTTGGCCCGGCAGCAGTTGCGTCAGATCGACGCGCGGATCCAACCGCTGTTGGACCAGAAAGCCGTCACCGATCCGCAGACGGCGGCCCATCTCGAGGAAATCCACGACCAGATCGACAAGGTGTTCAAAGCGTCGTTGCAGGCGAACCGGCTGTAACAACGCGAGAGACTGTGTTGCAACGTCCCCTCTCCCTTTGCGAGAGGGGACGTTGTTTTCTAGACGCGATCCGAGAATCGGTCACTCAGGCCGCAGGCCCGGCAGCTTTGGGATCTTGTCCGACAGGTCGTATCGAAGCTGCGTCGGCTCGCGGCCTGCTTGAACGCCGCCCAGCGCAGGGTCCCACAGCCACGTCCAACGCCGCAACGAGTCGCGCGGAAGCATCACGCGGTCGATGACCTTCGTGCGTTTCTCCTTTTGCCAGCCGCCGTATTGCCAGGTGAACTGCCACAGTTCGTGACGCAATGTGGCCGCGCCGGGCAACCGGCTTTCGTAACTGGTCGGACGGTCGCGCACCAGCATCATGAGCACGCGGACCGTCTGCCGGTCGCCTGCAAACCAGAGCGGCGCGACTTTGTTTTCGTAGTGCGGCGATCGGGCGATGTCCGCAGCGATGGTCGCCCGCGTTTCCTCGTCCACCGTTGCATCGGATGGCAAGAAGGAATCAAAATCCTTGACCGGCGCGAACGGAAATCCGTCGATCCGACAACGATCGCCGACGAAAATCACCAGATCGCACTTTCCCGCCGGAAACCGGTCGAACACCCAGCGGCCGTCGTCCAACCGGTGAGCCGACGCGTCGATCGGAGGCTGATCGATCTTTTCACGCAAATCGGGCAAACGCCGCAAATCGCCGCCGGCCGTCCAGCGTTCGATGGCCCCGACCCGTCGCACGTCCCGAGCGTCGCCCAGGTCGATCGTCAAGGTCGCGGCTTCGGTCGTCGAGCCGCTCGACGCCAAGGCGGAAAGAAGAATCGCCGCAAAGACGCAAAGAAAAACCGTCACAGAGCCAGAGGGCAGGGGGTGATTGAAATCCTTGTCGTTCATGGCCTGTCGTCCCTCGTCCCCTCGTTCTGCTTCTCCAACACCTCGATATTTTGTCGCGCCAGCGGGGCCAAGGGGCTGCCGGGGTAGTTTTTCTCCAACGTATGAAGCGTGGCCAACGCGCGATCCTTGTAGCCCAGCCGCATCTGGCTGTCGGCCGCCACGACCAACGCCTCGTCGGCGTACGGCGAATCGGGATTGACCGCCAACAACTGTTCCGACTGGGCGACGGCCCGGGCGTACTGTCCCCGGCCGGTCCAATAGCGGGCCCAAAGCAGCGTCAAATAGCCGTCGATCTTTTCCGTCGGAAACTCGCGCTGCCAGGCGTCCAATTCCTCAGCCGCCTCGGTGAATTGACGGGCTCGCAAATACTCCTCGGTGGATCGGGCGTGAGCGCCGCGCCGCGCCGATTCGGCGGCCCACGATTCCGTCGACCGGCCAAGTCGCTCCGACTGGGCATAATCGTCGCGGGCCGACCGTCCGTCGCCGGCCATCGCGGCGCAATCGCCCTCCACGCGTCGCAACATCGCACCGACCGATCCGCCGCGCGAGCGTCCCAGACGGTCCGAGGCGGTTTTGAGCAACGACTTCGCCTCGACCGGATTCAGCAGATCGTTGGCGGCCACGTCCGCGGCGGCAATCTCGCACCGCGATTTCGCCTCGGCCGTCGAAATCCGCTCGGCGGCTCCACGCCAAATGGCCAGCGCCGTCGCCGAATCGCCAAGCCGCCACCGGGCCATCGGAGCAATCAACTGCGCCAACTGAAAAATCGCCCGATCGTCGCCGCCGACGGAGCCTTCGGTCATGGCGACCCGGCCGGTTTCGACCGCGCGGGCCAGGTATTGCTCGGATTTCGACGTCTCGCGGGGATGTGCAGGCGGTCCCACGTCGTGGCGCCGGCGGTTCGGATCGTCGCGCAACGCCTGGTCGTAACGAACGATTTCCGCCGCACGGTCGGCCAGCGCGTCCGATTTGGCCAGCAGCGCGAGCACCAGTTGCCGCAACGACGCCGCATCGAGTTTGTTGGGGTCGTAGTCTTCGATAATCTTCAAATAGTCGTCGAACGAATACGATCGAGTCGAAGGATCGGGATGAGGACGATCGACGCGGATGCGATTGGTCGCCGAGATGGTTGTCGCGCCGCGTCGGATCGACAGCGTCACCGGATACACGCCCGGCCGAAGATAAACGTGATCGGCCACCGGGAGACTGCTGGTCTGGCCGTCGCCGAAATCCCAAGAGATTTTCGAGCCCGGCATGGTGAGCGCCGCCGCGGACGTATTGCGCAACAGCACGCCCACCAGCGGCACGTCGTTGTCGGGCAGCGGCACGTCGTTGGCGAGCGTCGCGACGAAGTCGGGCGCGGCGCGGCCGCTGCGCAGCGTCAGCCGCCCGGCCGTCAGGCGACCGACGAGATGCGTGCGAAACAGTCCTTTCGGCAACAGCGCGGGAAATTGCGATTTTTCGTCGGTGGGGTCGACGATCCACGCCGCAACCATGACGGCCCTCGAACCCCGCGCGACATGGTCGAATTGAAACGCATGTTCGCCAGCCTCCAACGTCACGTCGCGACGGCCGCCCGGTCGAACGCGACGCATCGGGCCGTGCCAACCGGGAGCCGCGACGACCAGCTTGTCGTCCAACGACCAAAATCCGCCGTCCTGACTCGAAACGATCAGCCCGTAAACGCCCGAGGTCCGAAGGTCCATCTCTCCCGTATAGCGGCTCAAGAATGGCCCGTCGTCGAGCGAAAACGGATTGAACCCATGAAAGACGCCGTCGACGTAATCCGCGCCGATCGGCTCGGACCGATCGAACGCCGCGCGGACGGAGTCTCGGCTGTAGGGATTGCATGACTTGAACCGACGGATCTCCAACAACAAGCCGTCGCGGCAGGTCCAAGGTGGCGGCTTTTCGGTCGGCGGTTTTCCGCCGTAATAGATGTCGTACTGCGACTGGCCTGGCAGGGTTTGAAACGCCAACCGACAAAAATCGCCGGGCCCAAGCTGGAGCATCCGAGCCGGCACACGTTGTCGGACGCCGGCCATGACCATCAGGTTGCAACCGTCGGGCTGAATCTCGCCCTGATGCCAAAACTCGGTCACGACGATCGTGTAGGGCCTTCCGGCGGGGACGGTCACCGTGCGAACCGCGTTGAACTCGGTCCCTCCATGGCGAAACGTCTGGGCCGACGCATCGGGATCGGAGAAGAAAACCGCCGCGAACGCCACAAGCCACGGAATAGGACCGGCATTTCGCATGGTGCGGGAATCCTCGCAGGGCAACTTGTCCCCGCGTTACGACAAACCATTGATCGCGACCCCTCTATGTACTAATGTATAAGGATGCGTCCGTCGATGGAAGCAAAAAGCCCGCGAGGAACCGCCCAATGCCCGGCGTCACCCCCCCCATGAGTCCCGAAGAAGCCGTCCGTCGGGTCACCCAGGCCCGGGAGGCACTGGTCGGCGAGGTCCACAAGGTGATCGTCGGCCAGGACGAGATGATCGAGCAGATGCTCATCGGCATGTTCGCCCGCGGACACTGCCTGACGATCGGCGTGCCGGGGCTGGCCAAAACGCTGACCGTCTCGACGCTCGCTCAGACGTTGCACCTGAAGTTCCAGCGAATTCAGTTCACGCCCGACTTGATGCCCAGCGACATCACGGGCACGGAGATCATCGACCAGGATCCGACGACCGGCCGTCGCAGCTTTCGATTCGTGCGCGGTCCGGTGTTTTCCAACATCGTGCTGGCCGACGAAATCAACCGCACGCCTCCAAAGACGCAGGCCGCGCTGTTGCAAGCCATGCAAGAGCACGAGGTGACGGTGGCCGGCAATACGTACAAGCTGGACCCGCCGTTTTTCGTCATGGCCACGCAAAACCCGATCGAGCAGGAAGGCACCTACCCGCTGCCCGAGGCGCAACTGGACCGCTTCATGCTTTCGATCAACGTCGGATACCCAACCCGATCCGAAGAACGCGAGATCGTCACCGCCACGACGCAGACGGCCCATCGCGAGGTCCGTCCCGTGTTGCAGGGACAAGACATTTTGTGGATTCAGCAACTGGTGCGTCAGGTGCCGGCCGCTCCGCACATGGTCGACTACGCGGTCGATCTGGCTCGGGCGACGCGACCCAAGGAACCGCCGAGTCCGGACTTCGTCAAGAATTGGCTCGCGTGGGGCGCCGGTCCCAGGGCCGCGCAATATTTGATCCTCGGCGCGAAAGCCCGGGCCATTTTGCACGGACGGTTCGCCGTCGCGGCCGAGGACATCCGTGCGATGGCGTTTCCGGTGTTTCGGCATCGGTTGTTCACCAACTTCAACGCCGACGCCGAAGGGATCGACGTCGATCAAGTGATCGAGCGGATTCTGGCCACCGTGCCGGAGCCCTCCTATGGCGACCCGACGGCCGTGCATCCGCGCCGCGCGCCCGCACCGCCGCCCATTCGATAAAAACTGTCCCCCGAGGTTGGAAAGGAGCTTTTTTTCCATGGACGCCCTCGAAGCGATTCGCAGCCGTCGAAGCATTCGTCGATACCTTGACGAGCCGATCGGCGAACCGTTGATCGAAAAATTGTTGGCCGCCGCGATGCAGGCCCCCAGCGCGCGCAATCAGCAGCCGTGGCATTTCCTTGTGATCGACGACCGAGCGACCCTGCAAAAGATCCCCGACTTCATGCCCAATGCATCGATGGTGGCCGGGGCGCCGCTGGCCATTTTGGTGTGCGGCGATCTGAGCCTCGAAAAATCGGAGGGCTATTGGGTGGTCGACTGCTCCGCGGCGACGGAGAACTTGCTGCTGGCGGCCCACGCCCTCGGCCTCGGCGCTTGCTGGTGCGGAGTCTATCCAAGGCCGTCGCGCATGGCGGAATTGCGCAAGCTGCTCGGCTTGCCCGAGGACGTCATGGCCCACAGTCTCGTGGCGATCGGACAGCCGGCCGAGCAACCCGGCGTCGAAAATCGCTACCGAGCCGACCGGGTGCGACGCAATCGATGGTAGTCGCGGGAACGCGGGAGGGAACCGCCGTGAAAATCGCCACGTGGAACGTCAACTCGATCCGCGCCCGAGAGGAGCGGCTGCTGGACTGGCTCGGGCGCACCCGTCCGGACGCGGTTTGTCTTCAGGAAATCAAGGTGGTCGACGAAGTTTTCCCCTACGCGGCCCTCGAGGCGGCCGGCTACCACGCGACCGTCTTCGGCCAGAAAACCTACAACGGCGTGGCCATTTTGAGCCTCCAAAAGCCGACGAACGTCGAGCGCGGCTTCGGCGACGGCGACGACGATTCGCAGGCCCGGTTGCTGCGGGCAAGCCTTGGCGACGTCGAAGTGCTTTCCGCCTACGTGCCCAACGGCGAAAGCGTCGGCTCGGACAAATGGGCCTACAAGCTCCGGTGGATGCGGCGGCTCAAAGATTATCTGACGCGACGCTTCACGGTCGGCACGCCGCTGGCGCTGTGCGGCGATTTCAACGTCGCCCGCGACGATCTCGACGTGGCCCGGCCCGACGACTGGGCCGAAAGCGTTTTGTGCCATCCGGAAATCCGCACGGCGATGGAGCGGCTGCTCGACTGGGGACTGATCGACGTCGTCCGACGCCGGCATCCCGAAGGCAAGCTGTACTCTTGGTGGGACTATCGGAATCTGGCGTTTCCGCGCAACCAGGGCCTGCGGCTCGATTACATTCTGGCCACCGAGCCGCTGGCCGCCCGATTGACCGACGCCGCGATCGACCGCCAGGAACGCAAGTCCGGCGGCGCGACGAAGCCATCGGATCACGCGCCCGTGGTGGCGGTGTTTTAGCGCGGAAAGTTTTCGCGCAAAAAAACATGCCCACGGCAAGCGTGGGCATGGCACCCTGCTCTTCAGATCGAAATACGTCGGTTCGGAAACAGACTCTCGCGTTAGCGGCGCACCCGGGCGTTGCCCTTCCAGATGCTCCAGACTTGCTCTTCGTCGGCCGGTTGGCCATAGTCGGTGGTCATCGTGGTGGCCAGCACGCCGCAGGCCCAACCGAATTGAGCCCACTTTTCCGGCTCCCAGCCCTTCAAGATGGCGTAGAGCATTCCGCCGACGAACCCGTCGCCGCCGCCGATGCGATCGAGGACCGTGATCTCTTGCGGCTGCACGACATGCCAATCCGAACCGGCCGCCATGATCGCGCCCCACAGATGGCGATTCGTATTGACCACCTCGCGCAACGTGGTGGCGAAGACCGAAGCGTTCGGATAGGCACGCTTCACGCGGTCGATCATGCCCTTGAAACTCTCGATCTTGGCCGCAAGACCCTGGCCGCCGGCCTCGGGCCCCTCGACGCCCAGGCAAAGCTGGAAGTCTTCCTCGTTGCCGACCAGAATGTCGGCCATGTCGGCGATTTCGTGGAAGATCCGATGCAATTCGTCCTCGCGATTCTTCCAGAACGAGGCGCGATAGTTCAGATCGAAGGCGATGCGGGTGCCGTGTTTCTTGGCGGCCCGGGCCAATTCGAGGCAGAACTGGCTGGTCTCGGGCGACAGCGCGCCGATCAGCCCCGACAGGTGAACGATCTGCACGCCCTCGCGGCCGAAGATCCGCTCCAGGTCGAAATCCTTGACGTTCAACGTGCGGCCGACCTCGCCCGCCCGATCGTTTTGCACGCGCGGCCCGCGCGACCCGTAGCCGCTGTCGGCGATGTTGAACTGGTGGCGATACCCCCACGGTCCGCCTTGCTCCACCTCGCGGCCTTCGTAGCTCATGTGCCGACTGGCCAGATTGTCCTTGATGAATCGGGCGATCGGGCTGTCCTTGACGAACGTGGTCAACACCTTGACCGGCAGTCCCAGAAACGACGCCACGCTGGCCACGTTCGTTTCGGCGCTGGTGGCTTGCATGACGAACGTGTTGCTGCAATGCACCGGCTGACCATTGGCCGGCGTAATGCGAACGCCCATGCTCGTGGGGACCAACAACGCACAACTGCAATTCGGACGGAGCGAAAGGCTCATGAAAAAAATCTCCTGACCGGGAAATATCGGTTACGTGGCTTGTCGGACAGGCGGTGGACCCATCCCCTCCATCCACGAGGACGGGCGAAGCAACCCGTTCCATGTGGGAAAGCGAATTATTGTATCGAAGGACGGTCCGGCTGCAAATGGTTGCTTCGCAAGAGGGGGGGCGACGGGCAACTTGTCGTTAAAAGTCGGAAATTCGATTGAAGATTCCTGCCGGTTTGGCTCGATTTGAATTCCGCGCATTGGATCTCTCATCTACCCCCCCATACGGTGCGTTCATGTTACAAAAACACCCCATAGGTGGTATTTTTGGCTATTTTCCCCCCTGGCGCAGCACACGGCTGGTCCAACAAGCGGCTGATGAAATCGTCGATCAGTGCCGCGACGACCTCTGGCAACGGATGCGTCAACCAGCGGCCACGATGAGCCCCCCAGAAATTAGGGGGTATGTACGCGCTTTGGCCATGGGGGTCGTCTGCGAACGGCTAAGCCACGCGGACGATGTGAAGCCGGCCTTGCGCGGTCGAGTCGCGGAAGCCGCCGTCGACCAACTGATCGGCATGGTGGTTCACGGCGCGTTGAGCGGCGTTTTGCCCGTCAAAACGGCGACGATGGCCGCTTAGCACGGCGATTTCGCGGATCGCGAGGCGTTTTTTTCGGAACCAGCCTCCGTTCTTGCGCAAAACGCCCTTCTTGCAATATCTTGTCCTGGTGATAGGATAGGATCCCTTCGTATCGTAAAGTCTTGCGGCATTTTGGCCGCTTTTCATGCAACCCACCCCTTAACCACAAACTATCAAAAATGACACAGCTCTGTGACATTGGTCTGATCGGCTTGGCCGTGATGGGCGAGAATCTCGCGTTGAACATTGAAAGCCGGGGATTCCGCATCGCGGTGTTCAATCGCACCACGAGCAAAGTGGACGAACTGATGGCCGGTCGGGCGAAGGGCAAAAACTTCGTCGGCTGCCACTCCTTGGAGGAGTTGGTTGCCAGTCTAGCAGCCCCCCGCAAAGTCATGTTGATGGTCAAAGCCGGCGCGGCGGTCGACGAGTTCATCGAGAAGTTGATCCCGCTGCTCTCGCCCGGCGACGTGATCATCGACGGCGGCAACACCCACTACACCGAAACCGAACGCCGCACCCAGTACGTCGAGTCGAAGGGTCTGCTCTACATCGGCACCGGCGTGTCCGGCGGCGAAGAAGGCGCGTTGAAGGGCCCGAGCATGATGCCTGGCGGAAGCGAAGCGGCCTGGCCGTTGGTCAAGCCGATCTTCCAGGCGATCTGCGCCAAGGTCGGTCCGAACAACGACGTTCCCTGTTGCGAATGGGTCGGCCCGCGCGGCGCCGGACATTACGTCAAGATGGTCCACAACGGCATCGAATACGGCGACATGCAGTTGATCTGCGAGGCCTATTGGATGCTCAAGAACGCCGTCGGCGCGACGAACGACGAGCTGTACGACATCTTCCAACATTGGTACGAGGGCGAGCTGAACAGCTACCTGATCGAAATCACCCGCGATATCTTCAGCGTCAAGGACGATCTGGGCGACGGCTATCTGGTCGACAAGATCATGGACACCGCCGGCGCGAAGGGCACCGGCAAGTGGATGAGCCAGTTGGCCCTCGACTTGGGCGTGCCGAGCACGCTGGTGACCGAGGCGGTCTACGCCCGATGCCTCTCGGCGATGAAGGACGCGCGGGTGCGGGCCAGCAAGGTGCTCCGCGGTCCGACGGCCAAATTCCGCGGCGATCGCACGAAGTTCATCGAGCAGGTCCGACAGGCCCTGTACGCCTCGAAGATTTGCAGCTACGCCCAAGGCTACGTCCAGATGCAAGCGGCCGCCGCCGAGCACAAGTGGCCGTTGAAGTTCGGCGAGATCGCCCTGCTTTGGCGCGGCGGTTGCATCATTCGGGCCACGTTCCTCGAACGGATCAAAGAGGCGTTCGACGCCAGAAAACCGCCCGAAAACCTGCTGTTGGCGCCGTATTTCAAGACGGCCGTCCGCAAGGCGCAGACCGCGTGGCGCAACGTCGTGACGACCGCGGTTCGGATGGGCATCCCGACGCCCGGCTTCTCCGCCGCGCTGGCCTATTACGACGGTTATCGCTCGGAGCGGCTGCCGGCCAATCTGTTGCAGGCCCAACGCGATTACTTCGGCGCGCACACGTACAACCGCACCGATCGCGAGGGCGTGTTCCACAGCGATTGGATTCGGTTGCGCAAGACGCCGCCGGCCGGCTAAGCCTCCGGGCGACGTTTCGTTCCTTCCACTTCCATTCAATCATTCAGTACAAACCATAGCAAGGATTCGAGGATCATGTCCGCTAGCAGTTATGTTGAGGAAATGTTTGGATTGACCGGTCAGACGGCCGTGGTGGTCGGCGGCGCCGGCGTGTTGGGCGGATCGCTTTGCGAAGGGCTCGCGCAGGCCGGCGCGCACATCGTCGTGGCCGATCTGACCGACGAAGGCTGCAAGGCCCGCATCAAAACGATCGAAGCCGTCGGCGGCAAGGCCACCTACTGCACGGTCAACGTCACGCAGCGCGACTCGATCGAGCGACTGCTGGCCGAAACGCTGAAGCAGACCGGTCGGGCCGACATCCTGGTCAATGCGGCCGGAGTGAACGCCGGCACCTCGTTCCTCGACGCCACCGACGCCGATTGGGACCGCATCATGACGATCAACCTTCGGGCCGTGTTTCAAGCGTGCCAGGTGTTCGGCCGGCACATGGTTTCGGCCGGCGGCGGCGCGATCATCAACATCGGCAGCGTCAATTCGCACCTGCCGCTGTCCCGGGTGTTCGCCTACGCGGCGTCGAAGGCCGGCGTGCTGAACTTGAGCCGCAACATCGCCCACGATTTCGGCACCAAGGGCGTGCGGGTGAACGTGATTTGTCCCGGTTTCTTCCCGGCCGAGCAGAACCGCAAGCTGTTGACCCAGGAGCGGATCGACAACATCATGAACCACACCCCGATGCGTCGGTTCGGCGAGCCGCAAGAGTTGATCGGCGCGCTGTTGTTGTTGGCGTCGCGCAAGGCCGGCAGCTTCATCACCGGCACGCACGTCAACGTCGACGGCGGCTTCACGGCCGCTTGGTTCTAATGAACGCTGTTTCGCAATACGAATCTGCTTGACGCCAGCGGAGGATCGAACTTCGCTGGCGTTTTTGTGGCGTATAATGAAAACGTGCGAGTCGACGCTTTCCGTAGGAGGCAGGGCATGACTCCGACCATCGCGATTTTCGGCGCGTCGGGCGATTTGACCAGCCGGAAACTTGTTCCGGCGCTGTTCGAGTTGTACCGGAAGAAACGGCTGCCCGAGGGCATTCGCATCGTCGGGTTTTCGCGGACCCGGTTCAGCCACGAGGCGTGGCGCGAGAAACTGGCCGAAACCACCGCCCAATTCGTCGGCGAACGATTCGACGCCGAACTATGGCGGCAGTTCGCCCCGTCGATTTTTTATCAGCCGGGCGACATCGACAACGCGCCCGATTTCGCGGCGCTCGACGGCTTTCTCAAAAGCCTCGAAGGCGACCAGCCCACCACGCGGATCTATTATCTGTCGACGGCGCCGCAGTTGTACGATGCGGCCCTGGCTCAGTTAGGCGCGGCGG
Organism: Thermoguttaceae bacterium; assembly: GCA_039698075.1. GTDB lineage: Bacteria > Planctomycetota > Planctomycetia > Pirellulales > Thermoguttaceae > JAJFVC01. The sequence goes on from JBDKTJ010000082.1 coordinate 48,523, forward strand.
GCATGACTCACGAAGACCACGGACCGCGACGGGTGGTCATCGAAAAACCATTCGGCACCGATCTGGCCTCCGCCCAGGCGCTCAACCGCAAGGTTCACGAAGTCTTCAGCGAGCATCAGGTCTACCGCATCGACCACTACTTGGGCAAGGAGACCGTGCAGAACATTTTGGTGCTGCGGTTCGCCAACAGCATTTTCGAGCCCATCTGGAACCGCAACTACATCGACCACGTGCAGATCACGGCGGCCGAGGATCTGACGGTCGGCCATCGCGCGGCCTATTACGATTCGGTCGGCATTCTGCGCGACATGTTCCAAAACCACTTGCTGCAACTGATGACGTTCACGGCGATGGAGGCGCCGGCCCAGTTCGAGGCCAACGCCATCCGCGACGAGAAGGTCAAGGTGCTCCGATCCGTCCGCCCGATGAAGCCCGACGAGGTGGCCAACGACACGATCCGCGGCCAATACCGAAAGTATCGCGACGAGCCAGGCGTTCCGCCGGAGAGCGAAACCGCCACGTTCGGCGCGGTCAAGCTGCACCTCGACAACTGGCGATGGCAAGGCGTCCCGTTCCTGCTTCGCAGCGGCAAGGCGATGTCGTGCCGCACGACGCAAATCGTCATCCAGTTTCGCGCCGCGCCGCACATGATGTTTCAGGGCGGACCGCGGGCGCCGTTCGAGTCGAACCGGCTGGTCATCCAGGTGCAGCCGGCCGAGGGCGTCCAGTTGCATTTTCAGACCAAGGTGCCCGACGCCGGCATGAAACTGCGATTGACCGACCTGAGCTTCAACTTTCGCGACAAGTTCACCGGCGGCATGCCCGAGGCGTACCAACGACTCTTGTTGGACGTGCTGCACGGCGATGCGAGCCTGTTTTCGCGGGCCGACGAGGTGGAACTGGCCTGGAGCATCGTCGACCCGATCCAACGCGGCTGGGAGCATCCCGGCTGGCCGCCGCTGGCTTTGTACGAGTCGGGCGGTTGGGGGCCGCCCAATTCCGTCGAATGGATGTGCCGGCAGTATCGAGAGTGGTTCGACAGTTGCCCCGTGCTGAAATAAGGGGCGAGGGGTTGGGGGCGAGCGTCGGGGGAGGACAAAACTATAGCCGCGTCCCCTCTCTAATTCATCGCCGCACGTGCGGCCTCCAGCACTTTTTGCCGGGCCGACTCCAACGGCTCGTGGAAAAACGCGCCGGCGGCATTCTTGTGGCCTCCACCGCCGAACTGTTCGGCCAGCTTGCTGCAATCGACGTTGCAACGGCTCCGAAAACTCACTTTGTATCCGCCGGTCGGTTGCTCGACCAGAATCACGGCCACCTGCGTGCCGCCGACCGCGAGCGTCATGTTGATGATGTCCTCGCTGTCCGATGGGGCCGCGCCGATCGCCGTAAAATCGGACTGTTCAAGCCATGTGTAAATCAACCGGCCGTTCAGTTCCGTTTGCGTGCGGGCCATCGCGCGACCGATCAGTTGCAGCCGCGCGTGGCTGTCGGTCTCGTACAGTTGACGATAGAGGTCCGCCGGCGCGACGCCCGTCTCGACCAGCCGGGCGGCCAATCGCAACGTGTCGGCCGTGGTCGATGCGAAACGAAACCAGCCCGTGTCGGTGGCGATTGCGACAAACGCCGGTCGGGCAATCTCGGGAGTCAACGGGACGCCAAGCTGATCGGCCGCCTCGATCACCAGACGCCCGGTCGCTTCGGCGTGCGGATTTTTGAACAATTCGGCGCCCAGATCGTCGTTGCTTTGGTGGTGGTCGATCACCAACTTTTGGGCCCGCGTCGTCTTGACCACATGGCTCATCGAGCCCAACTGGGCCCACGCGCTGGTGTCGAGAATCACGAGCGCGTCGCGGTCGTCGAATTGTCCCGCGGGGGCGTCGGGCTGCTGTTTTTGGATTTTGTCCGTCGGGTCCAAAAATCGCAAATTGGGCGGCGTGGCGAACGCGTTGCAGATCGCCACGTCCTTGCCGAGCGACTCCAAGATGGCCGCCATGGCCAATTCGCTGCCGATGCCGTCGCCGTCGGGCCGAACGTGCGAGGTCAACAGGAACCGGCTCGAACGGCCGACCACTTCCACAAAACGAGACCAAGGGATGTTGCTCATGGGGCGGAGGCGATTTCCAGGGTTTGGGTGACGTCGCGGGCCATCTGGTCCAACAATGCGTCGACCGATCGAAACCGCCTAATTTCCCTCAATCGGGCGAGAAAGTCAACCTCGATCGGCTGATCGTAGATCATCTCCTGAAAGCCCAGCAGATAGGCCTCCACTTTCCGCTGCCCCTCGTCAAACGTCGGATTGGGTCCCAAATTGACGGCCGCCGGATGCCAAACTTGTTCGACCATGGCCCTGGCCGCGTAAATTCCGTCGCCCGGCAGCAGGGTGTCGATCCGGCCGACGTTCGCCGTCGGATAGCCGAGCTTCGAGCCGCGTCCCGCTCCGCGCACCACGACGCCGCGAATGCGATAGGGGCGGCCCAACATCGCCCGGGCTTCGTCGACTCGTCCGGCCATGACCGACATCCGAATGCGGGAACTCGACACGATCTGGCCGGCGGCCTCGACCGGCTCGGGCACTTCAAACGGCATGCCCGCCGCCCGGCAAAACGCCCGCAACGACTCGACGTTGCCCGACCGATGATGGCCGAAAAAAAAGTTCGGGCCCTCGACCATCGCGCGCGCGGCAAGCTGCCCGCGAACGATCCGATCGAAAAACTCCCGGGCCTCCATCTCCAACAGGGTCCGATCGGTCGGATAGATCAGCAGGGCGTCGACGCCCAACTGTTCGAGGATTTCGATCTTTCGTTCTCTCCAAAGCAGCGGTTCGGGAGCGGCGTCGGGCCGGAGAATTCGAGCGGGGGGCGGATCGAACGTAAAAACCACGGCGGGCCCGCCCACCGTCCGGGCCATCGCCCGGAGCCGTTCGACCAGTCGCGCGTGCCCCAGGTGGACGCCGTCGAAATTGCCGATGGCCACCGCGCCGCCGCGAAGCGTTTTGGGAAAATCGTCAGGACTATGCAGTAAAATCATCGAATGCGACACGCCGGGGACATGCCGACATTGTAAAAGATGAACGCACGGGACGGAAGGCCGACGGCTACTCGGTCGCCTCGTGGCTGACCGGCTCCATCACTTTCGTGTTTCGATCGACGGCCAGCACGATGGTGCGTTGTTCGGCGCCGTCGGGGCTGCTGGCCACCATCGGCAACACGTGGCGACGGTCCGACAAATTGAACCGAACGGCGAACGTGCCGTCGCTGCGGATTTTGACGGGTTCGCCGCGCATGGTGACATGCGAGCCCGGCCGAGTCACGCCGTGAACGATCAACTCGGTGTCGACCTCAAACTCGAACTCGGAGGCCGACGACGCCGCCGCCGCGCCACGTCCAAACGATACAATCGCCGCGTCGCCGATCGGCCGCTGAAGCCGCTCCTCCAACACTTCCCGTAATTCGCCGTTCGCTTCCGGCTCGCTGTAGCCGCCGCTCAGCGCGAAGATCCGGTCATAGTCCTTGGCCACGTCGGCCCAATTCTTGTCGAAGGTTTCACCGGTCGTCGTGGGCGGAGTGGTCACCACATTGCTTCGCGCCAGACAGAAGAACCGATCGTCGCCCGCCCGATAGCCGATGTCCAACTGATACGACTTCGGCGGATTGCTGACGTCGATGTACCAGTTGTTCACGCCGCCGTGAATGACCACGTCGCGCAACTTGATCCGGGACGAGGTGGCCATGCCCTCGCGCCGCACCTCGTACAACTGCAACACGGGCCGGGCGCCGTGCCAATAGGGCCCCAACGCCACCTTGGCCCGCTCGATGCTCTTGCGGCTCAACTCCCAATAGACGTGCAGCCAGTAAGGATCGCGAACCATGACCACCAACCGATCCTTGAGCAAATCGGCACCGTCGATCTCATGGAACGCCAGATCCTTGGCCTCGGCCAGTTTTGCCTGAATGTCCTCCAAATGCCGCGAGACGCTCCGATAGGCGGCCGTCGACGGTCGCGCGCCGACATGCCGCCGCGACTCGACTTTGGCCTGTTGCAGCAAAGCCTTGATCAGTTCCTCTTTCTTCATGCCATGCCAGCCGGGCACTTTCTTCCGCTTGGCCATCGAAGCCAAATCTCGTACTGTCCGGCTCTTCAAATCGGTTGCGGTCATCAGAGACAACCCCCAAACTGCTGTTGCGGCAGTCCGTGTCCGCTAGAACATCTACTCCTCGCCACTGGCAGGCACCCAGCAATAAGCTGGGCAGGGCGGGAGGCATCGTCGTTGTTCTATTATATTTACCGAGCACGGAAAACTCAACGTTTTTCCCCAAAGAACGGTTTACAGAACCCTTCAACAATCGCCGCATCCGCCTTAAGGACAACACCTTACGCAATTTCGCAAAGAATCCGACAACCTCGGGGGGCACAAGAAAAAACATACAAAAATGCCAAAAAGAACGCCCAGGAGAGCCGCGTGCCCCCGCTGAAACGCCAAGCGGACGGGCCGGCTCGCCCCCCCACCCCAGATTTCAGCGGCGAATCGACTCGACCACGTCGCGACAGATTTCGCCAAGATCCCGCGGCGAAACGTCTTCCAGATGCTTGCCCCGCTTGTCGAGTTGCTCGTTGATCTTGACCGCCGTTTCCTGCATGACCGCATGGGTCTCGCGGCAGCCGCCGACCAACAAGAAGTTCTTGCCGCGGGTCAGGCGGGTTTGCTCGTCGTGGTTGTCAAACGCCAACCCGAGCAGGGCGGCGGACTTTTTGGAACCTGGATTGGCGGCTTTCACGTTGCTTTCTCGCGGAAGCTCACGACTTGGACTTGGAGATGATGCGTCGAAGCATGTCTTCGGCCGCCGCTTGCGTGCTGGCCGCCGCCGGTTTGGCGGAGGGGTGAGACTTGCCGGGCCCTGTCGCACCCGACTTCATCTCTTTCGTCGGCGCATCTTTCATCGGCTCCACAGGCCCTTTGGCTGGAATATTTACGGTGTCGATCATGGTCCGGCCGGCGCTGGTGTCCGCGCTCGACCGAGTGGGCGGCGGCGGGACGACGGCAGGCTCTTCATCGTCGGCAAGCCAATCGCTCAGATCGACGTCGTCGGCCGACGCCGACGCCTTGGCGACAATGTTCTTGGGCGTCGCCAACGCGGCCGGCTGCAGTTCTTTGGTCGTCGCCGCGACCGCAACTCCGCTCAAATGAACCTCGAACTCCAACGCGGCAATCTTGATTCGATCGCCGGCTTTGAGGTCTTGCGGCTTTTCAATCCGTTCTCCATTGACGAACGTTCCGTTGGTGCTTCCGCAATCTTCGATGGTTGCGTTGTCGCCGTGCATCATCAACACACAATGCTTGCGGCTGATCATGCCGCTTTGCAGTCGAAGATGGCAATCCTGCGAGCGGCCCACCAAATACTTCGGGCCGGTCACGGGAATCTTCTTCCCGCCTTGTTTTCCGCCAACCACGACCAGCGTAACTTCCATGACACACTCCAAACGTCGTTTTCGCGGGCGATGTTTTACACGTTCGCACAGACGGGGCCCCCTCAACCTAGCGACCCCAACTCTATGTATGTTACCAAATTTAGCGAATCCGGTCAAAGCATTTGATGCGCCCAATGCCGCTCGATCAGGGGGGGTGGCGTCTATGATGCCTCCGCGATTCTCCGTCTCTTCAATCCGAAGTTCTCTCGCACCCTTGTCGGACCAAGGCGCGCCGTGACGCAGCCGCGGCCCCATCACACGTTTCGGGACTGCCCGCAATCGACGAACAGCAAGCGAACCGAAACCCGCTCCGCGGCCAATCCATAGAGTTGCATGACCGCGCGGCGATAGGCCTCCATCTGCGGACGATAGATTTCCGACCGGGCGTCGACGGCGCGCGGATCGTCTTCGGCGATCACGTCGCTCTTGAAATCGACGACCTCGGCCGCCGCCACACGGTCCGCGTCCTGCAAGGTCACCAGCCGGTCGATCGACCCGCTGAGAATCGCGTCGCCTTCGCGCACGGCGAACGGCCGTTCCCGCCAAACACGCCATCGCCACCGATCGGTTGCGTCCGGAGCGAAAATCGCACAACGATCGCCGGACTCGCACGGTTGTCGATAGGTCGACCGACACAACGCCCGGCGAACGACAGGCCGGTCGAGCGAATCGGAAAAAACCTTCAGCAATGCGTCGACGTCCACGTCCGCAAACCGCGGGTCTTCGGCGATTTCGCGCAACCGTCGACCCGAGGGCCGCCCGTCGTCCAACCATTCGACTTCCTGAAACCACGCATGCAACAGCGATCCGCGATGGAGCCTCGCCGCGGTGTCCCATCGCAACTGGCGAGCGAGGTCCATGCGAGGGCCGCCCTCCAACTCCGACGGACTGCGGCGATCCAGTCCGCGACAGGCCCGGCCGGAACTCGGTGCCAATCGAAGGGGCCTCGGCGGCGGTTCTTCGACGGAGGCCGCCGTCGCTTCGAGCTTTTCTCGCGCAAACCATTGCGCATCGCCGTGTTCGTAAAGCAGCGTGTCGGAATCGGCCGACTTGCCGTCGGTCAACGCCGCCCGAAGCAGCCCGGCCCAAGTGCTCGGGATCGTCTTTTCATTGGCCCTCGACGGAGCGACGATCATCTGAAGCGTGTGGACGGCCCGGGTCATCGCCACGTACAACACGCACAACGATTCCTCGACGATGCGTCGGGCGTGGTCGTCGAACATCGTCTGAAACGCCGCCGGCAGCAGCGGTCGCAACTCCTTCGACACATAACGACACACGCGATCGACCCGCTCGACCGGCGACGGCCGATGCACAACCATCTGCGGCGGCTGTTTGCTCAGTATCTCGTCCAACTCCGGCAGCACGACAATGTCGAATTGCAGTCCCTTCGCTTGATGGACCGTCATCACGCGCACCTCGGCGCTGGACGGGTTTTGGATGCGACGCTGCCGCACCAAGGCAATGAAATCGTCGGCCCGCGCGCTCGCCAAAACGTCGTAGCCGTGAGCCAATTCGACCAATTGCAACAGCCGGCTCAAGTCTCGGCGATCGCACGCCGCGGCAAGCTGTTTCGTCCAGCGATAGATCGTCGGCCCGTAGCCGTCCATCATCAGCGATTGCCGAAGGTCGAGCGAGAACCGCTGCGCCGCCTCGGCGTCGCGCCAATCGCCGAGCCCCAGCGCGCCGGCCAATGGGCTGTGGGCCGCGTGGAATCGGGCCACCGTGTCGCCGGGATGGTCGGCCAACGTCAGCAGCGAAAGCACCAGCTCCACCGCGGGCGAATCGGTCAGCGGATTGCCGCCCTCCTCGCTCGCATCGACGCCTCGCTGTCGCAGTTCAAAGATCAGCCGGGCCACGGCCGCGTTGCGACGGACCAACACGCCGATCGAACGGCCGGGCGCCCGCTGTCGCCATGCGACGATCTCGTCGACAGCGCGTTGCAGGGTCGCCGCCTGACGATCGTCGCCGTCCTCGGTCGCCGCGGCCGTCACCAGCGCGCAATAGCCCGGCATGTCTTTGCGCTCCGTCGAATGTTCGGCGAACCGTTGCGACCATTGCCGGGCGGCGTCTTCGTGGTTGCGCAGCGCCGCGTTGCGGACCAGACCGCCGAACACCTGATTGACGCAATCGATCACCGGCGGCGACGAGCGCCAACTGTGGTTGAGGCTCTCGGGCTGCAGGTCGTTCAGCTCGTCGTCCATCGCGTCGAAAATTTCGGCCGCGCCGCCGCGCCATCCGTAGATGGCCTGTTTCACGTCGCCGACGCAGAAGAACGAATGCCGACGGTCGCGCCGGTCGACGATCCGCCGGGCCAACGGCCGCAACACGCGCCATTGCAGGGGCGAGGTGTCTTGAAACTCGTCCAGCAACAGATGCGCGACGCCGACGTCCAGCCGGTAAAAGACCTCGTCCAGCCGTCCGGCCACGTCCGCCTCGGCGAGCCGCCGAGCCACGTCGTCGAACCGCATCGCCCGCTGCGCGAGTTTTTCGACTCGATACGCGGCGTCGAATCGCTGCAACAGGTCGAAGGTCGCCTCGGTCTGATTGGCGATTTGCCCGAGAATCGCGGCCTTGGCGTGTTCGACCAGCGGTTCATACGCGTCCCGCACCGCATCCGGAATCGGCACGCGATAAAAGTCCGTTTCGCCGATCAGCAGTTTCGAGGCCACGCCGCCGGCCAAAAATTGTTCCCAATCGCCGTCGCGGGCGCATCGCATCGACTTGTCGTGGGCCTTGGTCCAATTCTTGTTGGGCGGCAACTCCACGTTTTCCAACGCGTCGAGCCGGTCGGCCACCTCGGGCGGCGAAAGCAGCTTGCGCCGCGGCAGCGCGTGCCACGCCTCGGGCGGCGATTCTTGATAAAGCCCATGCAGGCCCTCGACCAACGACGCAATCTGCTGGCCGACCGATCGGGTCGCTTGCCCTTTGGTCAGCATGTGCATCAACCGCAACACGTCGCCGGTCGAATGATGTTGCAGCAGTTGACGGACCGCCGCGCGTTGAAGTCGGGCGTCGGTCAGTTCGTCGACGATTTGCCAGCCCGGCGGCAACCCCAGCTCCAGACCGAAACTCTGGGCGACCTGTAAAAAAAAGCTGTCGAGCGTGCCGATGCGCAACCGGTGCATTTGTCGAACCATCTCGCCCAACACGCGCCAACAATCGGCCTGGCCCATCGTTCCAACGCCCAGTTGACGGTTCAGCTTGGCCAGATCCTCGTCGGAAAGCGCGGCGTCGGCCAATCGCAGCAGCACGCGATCGAGGATTTCGCCGGCGGCCTTGCGCGTGAACGTTGTGGCCAGGATCGAGTCGACCGTCGCGCCGGTCAGCGACAGCGCCAGGAAACGGTTGCTCAGTTGAAAGGTCTTGCCCGTGCCCGCCGAGGCCCGAATCACCGTGTTGGGAAACGCCAAGGATCGCTTCATAGCTCGTTCGCTCCTTGCTGGGCTTCGGCGGCCAACAGCGCGCGAAACTGGCCGTCGAGGCAGATCGGAGCGAAATCCTCGGAGAAACCAGGAGGCTCCTTGGCGGGCGGCCAAAACCGCTCGGCCCGGACCCCGCGGACCACCTCGGCCGCCGTTCGATCGGCGTCGTCCAAATCGGCCGCCGTCCAATCGGAAGGGAGCAAACCGGTCGCCGCCGTGTTTTTCGGCAAAACGACGTAAGCCAACTCGACCGGCTCGACGATCTCCAGCCATCGGACCAGATGCCGGTAGAGCGGTAACTGGAGGTCGATCCATTGGCCGTTGCGACGATGCGCCCGCTCGGGCGTGTCCGTCGTGTCGGACGTTTTGTAGTCGATAATCATGCGTCGGCCGTCGTCGCGATGGACGTCGATCCGATCGATCCGGCCGCGCAGGCCCATCGGCGAACCGTCGACCACCAGGGCCGCCTTGCCCGACGGCGGCGCGATCTCGACCTGCTCGATGCGCCAACCTTGGCGAGCCCACTCGGCTTGCCAGCGAGCAAACGCATGAAGCCGCAGCCGCAGTTGTTCGGCTTGAACCAACACGACCGAAAGCGGATCGCGCCCGAACGACGCCGCGAGCTGCCGATCGAGCTCCGCGTCCAAAAACCGCTCGATCGTTTCGACGTCTTCGACCTCGGCCGCCTCGCTTTTGCCGAACTCGCCCAAGACCGCATGGGCCAGCGTGCCAAAATGTCGGCCGTCGAGCTCCTCGCCGGAATCTCGCAACGCGGCCAACCGGAGCTGATGCCGCAAATAGTAGCGGTACGGACACTCCAGATAATCCTTGAACTCGGTCACGCGCATCGACCGGACCGGCTCGGCCAGCGGACGCGGACGCGGCGGCTCGAACACCGATCGCGGCCCCGGCTGCAAAACGCCCGACGAAACCGGCTTGCCGTCCGAAGTCTCCGGCGTCGCACAAAATCGCCGCACCCGTTGGGCCACCGTCCGCGGATCGCAGGCGAACAACAGCCGGCTGGGCATCATCGGGTCGCCGTCGGCGTTGCGCCGCCCGACCACCAATCGCAGGAATCGCCGCGAGGCGGTCAACACGGCCAAGGCGTAGGCGTCGCGTGCGTAACGCCGATCGTTGTCCTCGATCTCCAGCGCCCGACGCAGTTGATTGGGCAAAAACAAATCGCCGTTCAGCGAGCCGGGCACGCGGCCTTCGTTCAGCGTTGTGACGACCAGCGACGGCGCATCGTCCAAGGGCAATTCCAACCAGCCCAACAGTTCGACGGACTGGCCGGTCTTCGGCGGCGCCAGCCGCTTTTCGGCCATCGCGTCGAGAACCAAACGCATCGCCTCGGCGACGGACAACGACGGCATCAACGCGGCGGGAATTGACGCCTGTTCGCGCAACGCATCGCGCACTTCCTCGCACGCCGAAAGAACCGCGTGATCGGACGCCTGGGACGGATCGAGCGGCGACCGTCCAAAGACGGCCAGCAACAGTTCCGCGATCGGACGCCCCCAGTGGTCCAAAGGCTGAGCCGGACCGCCCAGATCTTGCAGCAGCCGGCGGATCTCGCCGCTGACCCGACGCAGGGAATCGAATTGCGTCTCCTCGCCCAACCACTCGTCGTCGATCGCGTCGGAGAGATGCTCCGAAAAATATTCGTCGAGCTGCGCGAGCCAATCGCCGCCGACGCCTTGCCGGTTCAGCCAGCGTTCGACGTCGGGATGTCGAACCAGCGCCGCGAGACCGGCGAATCGGGGCGATTCGAGAAACTCGGCAACCGCCGACAACAACCGACCGGGCGGCGAGCCGGCCAACGATCGACCGACGCCGTATCGGACCGCGACGTCGCACTGCCGAAGATGCTGCTCGACCAACGGAACCAGCGACTCGTCGGGCATGCCGATCGAGATTTCTTCGGCCCGAAATCGGCCGTCCATCTCGGCGATCGCGCGCACCACGGCCTCGGCCTGATCGACCGGATCGTCGACCACGTCGATCTGCTCGTCAGCCAGCGCGATCGGACGCCCAAGCCACGCGGGAGAATGCAAACACCCGTGCTCGTCAAAACACGCGGCGAGTTCCGACGGGGCCACCACCAACGACGTCACTCGGTCGGCCACCTGGTCGAGCATTTTGCGCTGCGACCGGTTCAAGTCCACCGCTCCGATCAGGACGATCCGAGCGTCGGTGCAGCACAGCCCGTTGCGAATCGCAAAAAGCCGCGCCGTTTGAAGATCCCACAGCCCGAGCGAGTCCAGCGCGTCGAGATATTGTCGTTGAACGTCGGCCAACGCCTCCCAGCGTTTTATTTCAGCGTCTCCGAAACCCTCGACCTGCGGCCCAAGTTCGACGACGCTGGCAAAATTGAAACCATCGGCCGCCAGCTCGCGGTGCAGTCGCGCCAACACGTCGGCCAGCGCCAACCACGCCGCCCGATCGTTCGCCGACGGCGGCGACGGCACGATCCGCTGAAGCCGTGAGGGCTCGACGCTTTGCATCGCCTCGACCCAAGCCAGTCGCTGGCAAAGATCGCCGGCGAACGGTTTTTTTCGCTTGTAAAGCAGCTCGGGCAGCTTGCCGACCGTGACGATCTTGGGCGGCGTCAGCACGCAGTCTTGCCGCTGAGCCAGATCGACCAAGATTTCCAACAATCGGCGACCGGCGCGTCCACCGGGCGTCGCCGCGACCACGCCGGACATGTCCCACGGGCCCGACGCGCCGAAACGCCGCAACAGATACTCGGCCGCGGCAGCCAGGCCCGGCTGACTCCAATCCAAAAAGACGCGCTCGATGGCCATATCGCATCCATTGCCAAAACCGCCGCTGGGCCGACGACCGCTTCGGCCGATTCCCAATCGTCGCAAGACGCGGCCAAGTATATCGGATTCGACGGGCGGCAGCCAGTTGGCCGGTCCGAGGCCAGCTCGAACGAACCATCCGGTGAGGCCACACATCCAAATCTCGCAAAAGCGGCGTCGGCGTCGGTTCCGCCACCCCGGACGCCTGACGCCAAACAACCACGCAACACCCACCCAAAAAGTTACATAACACCACTCTTTTTGGCAAAGTCCTTGACTGTGGTCCTGGAATCAGGGTAATAGAGAATGGCGAGTTAATGCGTGTCGGGCGGCTAGCTCAGTTGGTTAGAGCGCCATCCTCACACGGCGCAAATGGGCAAGATTTGCTGTTTACGTAAACCCTTACGCTGCAACACAACGCGTTATCACAAAAAGGTTTACGGTGTTTCCTTCGCCCAATTTCAAAGCCCCGCAAAGCCCCCCTCTAGGACGTTAAGCGGGCGTCACTGACGCCCGCGCAGCGACGCAATAAAAAAGGCGTCTACAGCTACAAAATTGTGGCAATAGGCGTTGTCTTTTGCAGCCCACGGCTTGCTTACACGTGG
>JBDKTJ010000083.1:0-2610 GCA_039698075.1 Thermoguttaceae bacterium
ACCAACGGCGGCTCGGTGATCAGCAGCGGCACCGCTTGACGTTGCATGTTCGAGCCCATCAACGCACGGTTCGCGTCGTCGTGCTCCAAGAAGGGAATCAACCCGGCCGAAACGCCGACCATCTGGGACGGCGCCACGTCGATGTATTGCACCTGCTTGCAGGGCACCATCTCGAAATCGCCGTGATACCGGGCCACGATCGTGTCGCCCACCAGCTTGCCGTTCTGAATCAGGGCGTCGGCCGGCGCCACGATCGCGTCTTGCTCCTGATCGGCCCGAAGCCACTCGATCACATCGGTCAACTGGCCGTCCTTCAACTTCTGATAGGGCGTGACCAAAAATCCGTAATCGTCCACGCCGGCGTAAATCGCCAAGCTGGAGATCAAACCGATGTTCGTGCCTTCAGGCGTTTCGATCGGGCAGATGCGTCCGTAGTGCGAGTTGTGAACGTCGCGGACCTCAAAGCCCGCCCGCTTGCGGTTCAAGCCGCCGGGGCCCAATGCCGACAACCGCCGCTCGTGCGTCAGCATCGACAGCGGATTGGTCTGATCGACGACCTGCGACAACTCGCCGCGGCCGAAGAAATATTCAATCGCCGCCGAGATGCTTTTGGGATTGACCAGGCTGCGCGGGGTCATGTCCTCAAGATCCTTCAAGCTCATACGCTCTTGGACCGTGCGGCGCAGTTTCAAAAAGCCCTTGCGCATTTCGTCGGACGCCAACTCGTCGATGGTCCGCAGCCGGCGGTTGCCCAAGTGGTCGATGTCGTCCACCTCGACGCCCGACTCGTTGTTGCGCAGCTTCACCAGATACTTGATCGCGGCGATCAGATCGTCGGCCCGCAGCGTCATCTCGCCTTCGTCGATGGTCAGCCCGAGCTTGCGATTGATGCGGAACCGTCCGACGCGACCCAACCGATAGCGATTCGTGTCGTAAAACTTCTCGAAGAACAGGGCCTTGGCTTTTTCCAACTGGGGCGGATTGCCCGGCCGCAAGCGCTGATAGATCCGCAGCAACGCCTCTTCGTGGCTGGCCGTGTTGTCGTCGGCCAAGGCGTTCAGCAGCAGCGGGTTCTTCGGCTCGTCCATCACCTCGATCTGCTTCAATCCGGACGTGCAGATCGTTTCGGCCGCGTTTTTCGTGATCTTCTGAGCGCACTCGACGAGGATCTCGCCGGCCCGATCGCTGCTGGCCGGATAGACCACGTCGCCGATGGCCAGCTTGCCCTCGATCTTCGCGGCCGAACGGCTATCGGCGATTTTGACCGTTTCGGTGTCGTAAAACACCCGCAGCAAATTCGCATTATCGCTGTAACGAGCGTCCATCGCCCGCAACAGCGTCATGATCGAAAACTTTCCGCTCTGGTCGATGCGGACCGAAAGGCTTTCCTTCCGGTTGACGTTCAGTTCGATCCAGCTTCCCCGTTCGGGAATGATGCGGCAGCTTTGCAGGCGACGCTCGCCGGTGAGCGCCTCTTCCTCGCTGACGAAATCGACGCCGGGGCTGCGGTGCAACTGGCTCACCACGACGCGCTCGGCCCCGTTGATGATGAACTCGCCGCCGCCGAGCATGATCGGGATGTCGCCCAGATAGACCTCTTCCTCGATCGGTTGCTCTTTGGTCAAGCGCAGCCACACCTTGAACGGCCGACCGTAGGTCAACCGCAACTGCCGGCACTCGTCCGGCTCATAGCGCGGCTTGCCGAGCTCGTAGCGGATGTACTCCAAGCGCAACGTCTTGTCGTAGCTTTCGATCGGGAAGATTTCCCGCAATACGCCCTCGATCCCTTGGTCTTTTCGCTTGGACCCGGGCGTGTCGTATTGCAGAAAGGCTTCGTAGCTGCGCGTCTGGATTTGCGTTAGATCGGGGATGGCATAAGGGGCACGGAGGCTGCCAAATCGACGTCGTTCCTTGGGCTGGAGTCGTCGCTGAGCCGTAGTGGCCATAGGGGATCACCCTCCTCGGGAAGCTTTTGATTGAAGTTCCATGAAGCCGCTCGCCGGGCAGGCAGGCTTATTTCAAGCCTCCAACCGGACCGATGGTCAAACCCACCGGCGCCGCCCGCGGACCGTCCTCATGATCGAACAACCGGCTGAATGGAAGGGCACATCGGAAAGCGAGAACCGGCCGGCCGCCGCCTCGCTCCCTGCGTGCATCAACGAAATACTCTGCGGCGAGAACGCGCGAAAAAACGCCCGTCCCTCCGAAAAAACGCCTACTTGATCGCCACCTTGGCACCGGCTTCTTCCAGTTCCTTCTTCAGCTTCTCAGCGTCTTCCTTCGAGATGCCTTCCTTCACCTTGGCCGGCACGCCCTCGACCAGATCCTTCGCTTCCTTCAGGCCCAGGCCCGTCGCCGCGCGAACGACCTTGATGACGCCGATCTTCTGGTCGCCGAAGCTCTCCAGAACCACGTCGAACTCGGTCTTCTCCGCCGCAGCGGCCGCAGCGCCGCCCGCGTCGCCCGCCGGAGCCGCCATCATTACCGCTCCGCCGGCCGCCGGCTTGATGCCGTGCACTTCTTCCAGATAATCGCTCAGCTCTTTCGCTTCCTTCAGCGTCAAACCGACGATCTTGTCGCCCAACTCACGCGTCACTGTCGAAAACTCGC
>JBDKTJ010000084.1:0-2427 GCA_039698075.1 Thermoguttaceae bacterium
CGTCCGCACGACCCTCATCGCCTGATTCCCCCCTTCTGCCCTCGCCCGCGCCAGCGGGAGGGAGGGCAGCGGGGAGCAATCCAGCTCCAATAACCCTCAGAAAAACGAAACGACAATGATCGCCTACCGCATTCTGAAAAACTCCGAAACCAAGCTTGTGGTGCAGGCGGTAATCCTCGCCGACGGCACGATCCGCGCCGGAGCGACGAAGCTCCCGGTGGTGCTCGCTGGTGAGTGCGCGCGCCTCGGGCTCGACCCCAAAAAAGTGCAGGCAGCCGCTTCGCCAGTGGAGTGCCTCGCAAAGCTCGGGCAAAATCCCGGCGGCATCGAAGTGATCGCGGAAGATGACTACCAAGCAGCCCGCACCGCCGCCGCGCTGGCCGCCAAGACTCCCGCAGAAAAAGACTGGGATGCGACCGTAATCCCCGCGATCATCGCGCAAGACCGCGCGGAGTCCGCGAGCTATGAAGATCCGGCCCGCATCTGCTCGGCTCGCAAAGCCGCCAGCAACGCTCGCGAGCAATGGGCGATCCGCTGGCCCGCAGAAGCCGCCGCGAAGTCCGCCAGGGCCTGCGCCGAGCGCGAGGCGCACGATGCCGAGATCCGCAGCCGGCCCGGCTACATTGCCGCCCTTGAAGGTCGTGACTGATTTCACAGCCCAAACCAACCACCGAAATGAAAATCGTGCTTCTGAAAGATAACCACACGACCGGCAGCACTACGCTTGCCCACCCGCTCGCCAAGCCAGGCCAGCAAAATTCAACTGTAACCGTGAAAGAAATACGAAACGTGCCCGACGAGATACCACCGTCGCGCGTCGCTCAGCTCTGGAACCGCACTTGTGATATGACTTGGCTCGGCAAGGGCGGCGACCCGATGAGCGCCGGCCGCTTTGTATTTGATTTCTCAGAACTCGGCGAAGGCCTGATTATCCGCTCCTGATCGTCCGCCACAGCCCCGCGAGGCGCTTGCATTCGTCCGCGAATTGCTGGCCCTCGCCGGCTCGCGCCCACTGACCCCCGGCCTCACCGCCGGGGCCTTTTTCTACCATGAAACGAACCTGGATCTCCGAGCACGGCGAGAGCTACGCAGTGCCGGCCTGCATCACATCGGCCCTGCACGACTTGAGCTGGCACAACGACGCCTGCCCATGCTTCATCCGCAGGGACGACCCGGTGCTTGCCGATGGTGCCGCCAACGACATTCCGGCTCTTGCCCTATGGATCGAGCATCCCGATCCTGCCATGCGCACTGTCAGCAGCTTCGCCCGCTTCACGGCGGTCTGCAACCACGAGCACCACGACGTGCCCGAGACCCTCCTCGAAACCGACGACGCCGAAGAGGCTGTCGCCTTCATCCTCAAGCAGCCGCTACCATGAGCACCACATCCTTTGCCGACATGTCGCCCACCGAGCAGGCCGCCTTCGTGGCCGGCATGCGGGCTATGGCCCGTATCGTATCCGCAGGTTGGAAGTGCCATCGCGAGATCGAGTCGGCCATCGCGATCGACGCCGAGTTTCAGAAGCAGATCGACGAGATCGTGCAGGAAAACCTACTCGCAGAGTAGGAGAGGGCCTGACGCCCGTCCAGTGTCCTACACTATCCCGATCTGTAACACCTTGTTCGAGCGGCCTAGCCGCCGGACTGATTAGGGGCACATAAGGAAAACGTCCTCGGGCATGACGGTAAACTGCCCGGCTATTTCCTTCCCATGAAACCTGATCATCAACCTAAGATTGGACTCGATGGACTCGTCGCAGGCCGCCTCACCTTCAAGGATGGCAACCGCGAGATCATCTACGACTCACGCGGCTACAAGTTCGCTCGCTGCCCCACGACTGGCGACTCACGCACGGAGCCCAAGGAAAGCGCCCGGTCGCACTGTGACACCGGCGTCTTCTTCGGCGCCTACGACGATGGCTGGCCCAGGCACTTCGCCTTCTGGGAAGCGGACTGCTTCGACCCGCCCCAGTATCTGATCTGTGCTCGGTCATGGGAGGCTGCGTATGACATCTTCTTGGATGAGTTCGCTTCCATCCCGGATGACGACGACGTGGAAAGCCTGATCGACGACCTGCTCGTTGAGTTGATCAAGAAGTGCGTCAAGGAGGGCAGCATCGTCAAGTTCGACGAGTCCACCAGCGAGTGGATCAAGGCCCTCAAGGAAGAGAAGCCCGAGGAGTACGAGGCGTTCCGCGAGAAGGCCATGCAGGAACTCGGCAACGATGGCCAAGTGACATGGGCGCCCAATGGTGCTCGCAAGCATGAGCCCGACAAGAAGTGGGACTGCCTGCGCCGGGCCGAATCCGTCAACGGTCGCGAACTCAAGCTGGTCAAAATCGAACTGGTGGAGGAGTCATGAGCTACGAATCCGATTACATCGTCCGCACCTACGGAGTTCCGGCCAAGAAGGGCCAGCGCGTCGAG
>JBDKTJ010000085.1:0-55433 GCA_039698075.1 Thermoguttaceae bacterium
AGTTTTCCACGGATGGCACGAGCGTAAACACTTGGGAAGGCTGGCGAGAAATGCGTCTTGGCATCTTTTCCAAGCGGCATCGTGGCGAAGCGGCGGTTCCAGAAGATTGGGACGATCGTGAGTTGCCCGATGGCGGGTTCGGCGAGCCAACCGCATGGCAAATTTGTGTTCTCTCCTTTATAGCAACCTATGGAACGCCTACTGGGCCGTCAGCTAGCCCAACAATCCGTTACTGCACCCTCCAGGAAGGTCAGATTGACAGCCGCCTCCGATCGCGGTAGACTTACGAGATTGAGCGTATTATTGGAAACAGTTTGGTCCGCGCCCATGTGTCAGCTTCCCAACCAGATCGTCCCCGGGGTCGCAGACGCGATCGGCGCGTTCGTGGATATTATTGTCGTTGGGAAAGTCTGGCCGTAGGGCTTCCGGCGTCCGTCATGAATCGTAGAAGCCCTGAGGCCCCAACCGGCTTCGGGGTTTTTTATTGGAACGCGAAAAGTTTTTCTAATCCTTAATCCCTAACCTCAAATCCCTCCCTATGCGACGCATCGAACTTTATGACACGACGCTCCGCGACGGCGCCCAGGGCGAGGGCATCAATTTTTCATTGCAGGACAAGCTGGCCATCAGCCGGCGGCTGGATGACATCGGGTTCGATTACGTCGAGGGCGGCTATCCGGCGTCCAACGAAAAGGACAGGCAGTATTTTCAGCGGATTCGCCAAACGCCGTTGTCGCACATCAAAATTTGCGCCTTTGGGATGACCCGTCGCAAGGGCGCGTCGGTCGACGAAGACTCCGGCTTGCAAGCCCTGTTGGACTCGCAGGCGGCTACGATCACGCTGGTCGGCAAGGCCTCGCCGTTTCAGGTGGCCGAGGTGTTGCAGACCACGTTGGACGAGAATCTGGAGATGATCGGCCAGAGCGTCGAGTGGTTGATCCGCGCGGGCCGCGAGGTGATTTTCGACGCCGAGCATTTTTATGACGCCTGGAAAGAGGACCGCGGTTACGCGATGCAAGCGGTGCAGGCGGCCGTCAAAGCCGGCGCCCGACTGGTCACGCTGTGCGACACCAACGGCGGCAGCATGACCGATGAAGCGACGGAAATCACCGGCGCAGTGGCGTCGCAACTGTCCGTGCCCGTCGGGGTCCATTTTCACAACGATTGCGATCTGGCCGTGGCTAATTCGCTGGCCGCCGTCGAGGCCGGGGCGTCGTTGGTCCAGGGCACGATCAACGGTTTTGGCGAGCGGTGCGGCAACGCCGATCTGATCTCCGTGGCGGCCAATTTGGCCGTCAAGCGACAAGGCTACGAAGTCTTAAAGCCCGGTGGGATCGCCCGACTGACCGAGCTGTCGCGATTTTTATATGAGTCCGTCAACATGAGTTTCCGATCGAATCAGCCGTTCGTGGGCAAGAGCGCGTTCGCCCACAAAGGCGGCATGCACGTCAGCGCCATCGCACGCAATACGGCCAGTTACGAACACGTCGATCCCGACGCGGTCGGCAACCAGCGCCGCGTGTTGGTCAGCGAGCTGTCGGGCCGGTCGAACATTGTGGCCACCGCGGCGGCCAACGACCCGAACCGAGTGCTGGCCGAGATCGTGGCCAAAGAGAACGCCGGCTATCAGTTCGAGGCGGCCGACGCTTCGTATCAGTTGCTCGTGCAACGTTGCAACGGCACATTCCAGCCTCATTTTGAGACGCTGCACTACGACGTGACGGTCGACAACAAAGTGGACGGCGAGGTCCGGGCCGAGGCGATCGTCAAAATTCGCGTTGAGGGGCGGGACTACTTCGAGGCGGCCGAGGGCCACGGTCCGATCGACGCCTTGAACGCCGCGCTGCGCAAGGCGCTCAACGGCCGATTTCCCGGTCTGAACGATCTGCATCTGGTCGACTACAAAGTCCGCGTGATCAACTCGGAGGCCGCCACGGCCGCCAAGGTTCGCGTGTTGATCCAAAGCGAGGACAACGACGAAGACTGGGGCACCGTCGGCGTTGACGAGAACATCATCCAGGCAAGTTGGATTGCCTTGCTCGACAGTTTTGAGTACAAACTTTGGAAAGATGAGAAAAAGTCCCCCTCTCCTGCCGGGAAAGGGGATCCATCATGACAGACGACCAAGAACTACCGAAGCAGTACGACCACGCCGCCGCTCAAGAACGTTGGTATTCGTTCTGGGAGGAACGGGGCTATTTTCATAGCGAGCCGAACCCGGTCAAAAAACCGTTTTGCATCGTCATTCCGCCGCCCAACGTGACCGGCGCGTTGCATCTGGGCCACGCGTTGAACAACACGCTTCAAGATATTTTGATCCGTCAAAAACGGATGCAAGGTTTTGAGACGCTCTGGATGCCGGGCACCGATCACGCCGGCATCGCCACGCAGGCGATCGTCGAACGCCGGCTGCTGAGCGAGGAAAAGCTGAGCCGTCATCAGTTGGGCCGCCAGCGATTGGTCGAACGCATTTGGCAGTGGAAAAAGGACTACGAAAAGCGGATTCTCGGCCAGTTGAAACAGATGGGGTGCAGTTGCGATTGGCAGCGCACGCGGTTCACGCTCGATCCGGTCTGCGCGAAGGCCGTCCGCGAGACTTTTTTCACGTTGTTTAAGGAAGACAAGATCTACCGCGGCAAGCGGCTGGTCAACTGGGACACGTTTTTGCAGACCGCGGTGAGCGACGACGAGGTGTTTCACGAGCCGGTCAAGGGCCATTTTTGGCACTTCCGCTATCCGGTGGTCTCGCCGAAGCCCGGCGAGCCAACCCACGTGACGATCGCCACGACGCGGCCCGAGACGATGTTGGGCGATACGGCCGTCGCGGTCCATCCCGATCCGGCCGCCGCGTTGGCCCGGGCTGAGGCTGATTTGCAGGAGCGACTGGACGCCGCGCCGTCGAAAGAAAAGGCGGACCTCGAAACGCAACTCGACGAAATCCGCCGTCGCCGTCGGGAAATGCTCCCGCAACTTGAACAACTGCGCGACATGGCCCGCGACGGACGGCTGCTGGAACTGCCGCTCACCGGACGCCGGATTCCGTTGGTGGCCGACGTTTGGGCCAAGCCGGAATTGGGCTCGGGCTGCGTCAAAATCACGCCGGCCCACGACGCCAACGACTACGACGTGTGGCAGCGAAATCTCCAGATCGGCGCGATCAACATTTTGAATCCCGACGGCACGCTGAACGAGCAAGTGCCGCAAAAGTATCGGGGCATGACGGTCAAAAAATCGCGAGAGGCGGTCGTGGCCGACCTGGAAGCGGCTGGGCTGCTGGTCGAAATCGAGGACCGCGAGATCGAACTGGCCCACAGCGACCGCTCGAAGACGCCGATCGAGCCGTATCTGGCCGACCAGTGGTTCATCCGCATGGACGAGTTGGCCCAATCGGCCATGGACGCCGTGACGGACGGTCGGGTCAAAATTGCGCCCGATCGCTATGCCAAAAGCTATCTGGATTGGCTCAGCGAAAAGCGCGACTGGCCGATCGGTCGCCAGCTTTGGTGGGGGCATCAAATTCCGGTCTGGTACTGCAAAACCGCCACGGAGGCCGATCTGCAACGGGCGTTCGCCGACCGCAACGACGTGGTGTGGCAGCGCGATCCGCAGCGTGGGCAATGGCTGATTTGCGTCCGCGAGGGCGAGCTGGCCGCCGACGCCGTGCCGGGCCATCCGCTGGTCCGCGAAGAGGACGTGCTGGACACATGGTTCAGTTCCGCCCTGTGGCCCCATTCGACGTTGGGCTGGCCCGAGCAAACGCCGGAGTTGAAGTATTACTATCCGACGAACGTGTTGATCACCAGCCGCGACATCATCACCTTGTGGGTGGCCCGGATGGTGTTGATGGGCCTGCACAACGTCGGCCAGGTGCCGTTCCATCAGGTATTCATTCATCCGAAGATTCTCGACGGCTACGGCGAGGGCATGTCGAAGTCGAAGGGCAACGGCGTCGATCCACTCGACGTGATCGAAAAGTTTGGGACCGACGCGCTGCGGTTCGGGCTGGCCTATTTGACCACCGAAACGCAAGACGTGCGGATGCCGGTCGAGTACGAGTGCCCGCATTGCGGCAAGTTGATCGAGCAGACTCGCGAAAACCGCACGAAACCGAAGATCAAGTGCAAGCACTGCGCGAAGGAGTTTTCGACCCAATGGGCCGAAAAGCCGGAGGACAAGGCGTTGCCTCGCGGCGCGGTGGTTAGCGAACGTTTCGAGCTGGCCCGCAATTTCTGCAACAAGTTGTGGAACGCCTCGCGGTTCGCGATGTTGAATTTGGACCAGTTCCAGCCCGGTCCGGTGGCCGACGACGACCTGATGGTCGAGGACCGCTGGGTGTTGAGCCGATTGGCGACCGTCTCGCAACAAGTAACCGACGCGCTGGCCCAATATCGCTTCGCCGACGCGGCCAGGACGCTGTACGATTTCGCGTGGGACGAGTTTTGCAGTTTTTATGTGGAGATGGTCAAAGGTCGGCTGCAAGACCCCGCGCAGCGGACGACGGCTCAACGGGTGCTGGCCCACACGCTCGACACGTTGTTGCGGCTGCTGCACCCGATGATTCCGTTTTTGACCGAAGAAGTGTGGCAGCGATTGGGACAGTTTGCGCCGCAGCGCGGGATCGACGCGGTCGAGCCGGCGGCCGAGAGCGTTTTGCGGGCCGCGTGGCCTTGCTGCGACGCATCGCGGCAAGATGCGGTCATCGAGTCGCAATTCGCCCGATTCCAGGATGTTTTGCGAGCCGTGCGCGACATTCGGGCCCGGCAGGGCGTCGCGCCGAAGACGTTGCTGAAGTTTTCGATCCGCTGCGAGCCCGAGGCGGCCGACGTGTTGCGGCCGATGGAGTCGTATTTCGAGTCGATGGCCAACGCGAAGTCCTGCGGCGTGGGGCCCGACATGGCGCCGCCGCCGCTTTGCGCCCACGTAACGCTTTCGGGCATGGACGTTTTCGTCGATCTGGCCGATTTGATCGACGTGCCGGCCGAAATCGCCCGCAAGAAACAGGAAATCGAAAAGCTGACCGGCTTTATCGCATCAAAAGAAAAGAAGCTGTCCAACAAGAGTTTTGTCGACCGGGCGCCCGCCGACGTGGTTCAAAAGGAACGCGACAGCCTGAAAGATCTCCAGGACCAAATGGCCGCGGCGCGTGAAGTGTTGGATCGTCTGGCCACGAAGTAGCGTCGCGCCGGCAGACGAACCACGCGGTTTTTTATTACCCCCCTGCTTGCGAATCAAGCTGCAAACCTCCGTTTGCGTTCGTCCGTCGAGCCGAGCCGTTTTTTCGGCATATCAAGGCGGAAAATGCGGTGATCCCCATGCAGGCGATCTCCGCGTTCGGACTTCGCCGGAAGAATCGGGACGGCGTTTTCAAGCCGGCGGATTCGATCTTGTTTCAAGCGACCGGCGAAGATACCATACAGGGATCGAGAGGCCGCGAGGTCTGTCGGGCTGTTGTTTTTTCGCACTGCTTTGTTCCACACAGGTCCTTGCATGAATCGTCAAACGGCGTCCGCTGCGCGTTGGGTTGGTTTTCGTGGTCTATTGACGGTCGCGTTGGTCGCGGCGACGTTTTCCCGAGGCTGGGCTGATCCGACCGCCCCAAACGCCAGCGATCGGCAGATCACGTTTTCCGTCGCTTCGCTTTTAAAGCAGCATCTTTCGCGGCATCCGCTCGACAAGGAAATTTCAGAGCGATGCCTGAAAAACTTTCTGAAGGCGCTCGATCCGGCGAAGGTCTATTTCTATCAGTCGGACATCGACGAGTTTATGAAGCATGAGGACGAGTTGAGCGACGCGGCCCGACGCGGCGACGTCACTTTCGCGTACACCGTGTTTCGGACTTTTCTGCAACGCGTCGACGAACGGGTCAAGATGGTCGACGAGTTGCTCGCCGCGAAGCATGATTTTTCGGCCGACGAACAAATGTCCGTGGATCGCGACGCGGCCCAGTATCCGCGCGATCGGGCCGAAGCGTTCGACCGCTGGCGCAAACGCATCAAGTACGATTTGCTCGTGCTGAAGGTGAATAACAAGGAGGAGGCGGCCAAGGATAAAGACAAAGACAAGGACGCCCCCAACTCTTCAACGAAGAACGGCCAGACGGCCAAGCCAAAGACCGAACAAGAGCTCTTCCAAGAGGCTCGCGAAAAACTCGCCCGCCGCTATCACAGCTTTGCCAAGCGGATGCATCAGATCGACAACGAGGAATTGTTGGAGATGTATTTGAACGCACTGACCACGTCGTTCGATCCGCACACGGACTACATGTCGTCCGACACGCAGAAAAACTTCAACATCGCGATGAGTCTGGAATTGGAGGGGATTGGGGCGTCGCTGATGAGTGAGGACGGCTACACGGTGGTCAAAAAGATCATCCCCGGCGGGGCCGCCGCCAAAGACGGCCGGCTCAAGGTCGAGGACAAAATCATCGGCGTCGGGCAAGGCGACAACGGCGAAATGGTCGACGTGGTCGACATGAAACTCAGCGACGTCGTCAAATTGATCCGCGGCAAACGGAACACGATCGTCCGCTTGGAGGCGATTCCCGCCGGCGGAGCGGGCCGAAAAATCTACAAAATCACCCGCGAAAAGATCGAACTGAAGGACAGCGAGGCGAAAGGCGAGATTTTCGACGCCGGACGCAAGCCCGACGGGACGCCCTATCGCATCGGCGTGATCGATTTGCCGAGCTTTTACCGCGATATGTCGGGCGACCGGCTCGGCATGTCGAACTTCAAGAGCACGACGCACGACGTCCGCGTCATCCTCGACGATTTCAACCGCAAGCACGTCGACGCCGTGATTCTCGATCTGCGACGCAACGGCGGCGGCGCGTTGAACGAGGCCATCAGCCTGACGGGTCTGTTCATCGGCGAGGGACCGGTCGTGCAGGTGAAGGACGCCGAGGGACGCGTGCAACACCTCGATGACACGGACACCGGCGTGGCGTGGTCGGGTCCGCTGGTCGTGCTCATCAGCAAGTTCAGCGCCAGCGCCAGCGAGATTCTCGCCGGAGCGATCCAAGATTACGGCCGCGGGCTGATCGTCGGCGATCATTCGACGCACGGCAAGGGCACGGTCCAAAGCCTGTTGGATTTGGGACAGAAGCTGGTGTTTTTGCCCGGTTCGATGGGCGCGTTGAAAATCACCATGCAACAGTTCTATCGGCCCAACGGCGACAGCACTCAAAAACGCGGCGTGCTGTCCGACGTTGAACTGCCGTCGCTGACCACGCATCTCGACGTCGGCGAGGCCGATCTCGACTATCCCCTCGAGTTCGACAAGGTCGAACCGCTGACCTACCGGCATTTCGACTATGTCAATCCGGCCATCCTCAGCCAGTTGCAGCAACTCTCGCAACAGCGCGTGCAGGCCTCCGACAAGTTTCAAAAAGTCGTGCGCAACATCGCCCGCTATAAAGATCAGAAGGCCAAGAAATGGGTCACGCTCAACGAGGAAAAATTCCTCAAAGAGCGGGCCGAATTGAACGCCGACAAGGAAGAAGAAAAGGCGATCGAGACGCACAGCGAGCTGAACAACGGCAAGATCGAGCGCGACTTCTATCTCGACGAAGCCATCGCCATCTTGCTCGACTTCGTCAGGCTCCAAGACGCGGCGAAAGCCCAAGGCAACGTGGCGGGCGCCGTTCAGTAGACCAGTCGAGTCGGCCCTGTCATGGGGCGAGTCACCGAAACCCTTCGTGAGAGTGTTAACAGGCACTTCTTTAGTATTGTTTTCTGCTCAATCCACCGAGGCTGCGGCAAAAACTTGACGGCAGACTCCCCCCCAATTATCATCAAGGTTCAGGGTGCGGCTTTTCCTCCCGGAGCCTTTTCATGAGCATTTGGAACAAAGTCTTGGTCGGATTGATCGCGGTGGCCTCGGTGGCGTTTTTCTACATGGCCGCTCGAACGCTCAAAACGCATCAACACTGGTGCGAATTGGCCGCGAAGTTCGAAAAGAAAATCGAGCAAGTGCAAAAGGACAATCGCCGTCTGGCCGAGGGCGATTCGAACGCTCCGGGCATCCGCCAGATTCGCACCGAACTGGCCAAGTTGCTGATGGATCGTCGCCGAACATGGTTTGGGTGCGAGGCCAAAGTCACCGTGGATCCGAAAAAGGCCTCGGCCGAAGTGGTCGTGAAAACCAATCAGCCCGATCCGCACGGCATCGTCGAGAACACGATCGTTTACGGGTTTGAAGACGCCAAAGGCGCACCGGGACGGTATCTCGGCGAGTTCAAGGTGACCAAATCCACCCCAAAACACAAGCAAGTCATTTTGACATCGACCTCGCAACTGAGCTCGCGAGAATTGAGAGACCTCGCCGGCGCCACGGGCGCGTGGACGCTTTATGAAGTGATGCCGCGCGACGGCCACGAAGTGTTCAGCGAGTTGACCGACGAGCAAAAGAAGGCATTGTTGCCGGCCGGGAGCCTTCCGGAATATCTGAAGGACGGCAAGCCCGCCGCAAAGGAAGATCAAGCCGCTCGAGTGTCCGACGGCAAGTACGTCCGCATGCTTCGCGATTACCAGGTTTTGTTGGGAGTCGCCCGGGTTCAACGCACGTTGCTTTGGGACCAGATTGCCGCGGCCACCTGCGACAAGCGACTGGTCACTGACGCCTTGGCTCAAGCTCGGGAGCAAGAAAAGGCCTCTCGCCAAGAGTTGGCTTCGGTTAAAGAGGAACTGCAAGAGTCCGTTCGTCAACGCGACGCGGTCGCCGCGTATCTGAAGCAAGTCGAACGCGAATTGACGACGGTTCAAGCGGCCGTCGAGGAACTGATCAAAACCAATCAGGCCAAGGCGGGCCAGATGGCCAAGCTGCAACTGGAGGCGGCGCGACGCATCGACGATCGCACCCGTGCCATGGCCCGATCCGGCGCGGGAGGATAACTCGGGCGTGGGCATCTACGATCGCGACTATTACCGCTCGGAGCGGTCCGGCGTCCTCAACAATTATGCGCCGCACACCGTCGTCGGCATCCTGATCGCCGTCAACGTCGCCGTTTGGCTGGCCGATTTCTTCACGCCGCAAACCATCGGCTTGGCCGGCGAGCCGATCGGCCGCTGGCTGAGCGACCACATGGCCGTCCACGTCGACACGCTTTTCCGGCCGTGGCTTTGGTGGCAATACCTGACGGCCGGATTCGCTCATTCGCCGTTCGGGTTCCAGCACATCCTGTTCAACATGCTCGTGCTGTTCTTTCTCGGCCGCGAGGTGGAAGAGGTCTATGGGCGGAAGGAATTTTTGCGGATCTATCTGGTGCTGGTGGCGTTCACGGCCGTCACGTGGGACGTTTTGAACGTTCTGCTCCACACGCCCGGCCAAGTCGGCGCCTACGGAGCCTCGGGCGCGATCTCCGGCGTCGTGATCCTCTACGCGTTGAACTTTCCACGCCGCATGTTGCTCTTGTTCTTCGTGATGCCCATTCCCGCCTGGCTGTTCGGCGTGCTGGTGGTCGTTTTGGACATGATCGGAGCGACGCACGACGAAGTGTCAAACGTAGCCTACTCGATGCACCTGGCCGGGGCGGCCTTTGCCGCCGTCTATTTTTGGCGAGGCTGGAACTTTTCCGGTGGAACGTTCGGCCGAATCGCCTGGCCCAAGTTTTCCAGAAAACCGCGTTTGCGCGTGTTAAATCCCGAAGAAGACTCCGCCTCCGATTTGACGCAGCGGGTCGACAGCATTTTGGAGAAAATCTATCGCGAAGGCGAGGACAGCCTCACCGCCAAAGAACGCAAAACGCTCGAAGAAGCCAGCCGTGCGTATCAACAAAAGTCCCGGTCGGGGAATCGCCCGTCGTAGGACGGCTTGCCAATCGGTCCGTCAAGGAAAAAACGCATGTCCGCGAAACTTTTCGACGAGGTTTGTCGATACGCGAGGCAAACCGCCGTATGGGCTTCGATCGACGCGACGCTCGGCTGGGACGAACGGACCCACCTGCCTCCGGCCGGCGCGGAGTATCGTGCCGAGCAGTCGGCGTTGGTGGCCGGTCTAGCCCATCAACGTTGGACCGACCCGACGTTTGGCCGCCAGCTCGAGGAATTGGCCGCCAGCCCGTTGGCCGCCGATCCCGAAAGCGATGCGGCTCTGATCGCACGGCGACTGCGACGCCAATACGACCGCCGGATCAAAATGCCGAAGACGTTGGTCGAGCGGCTGGCCCGTCTCACGATCTTGGGCCAACAAGCCTGGCAAGACGCTCGGCAAAACGACGATTTTCCGGCCTTTCGGCCCATATTGGAAGAAGTCGTCGAGTTAAAGCGTCAACAGGCCGAGGCGATCGGTTACGACGATTGCCCCTACGACGCCCTGCTGGATGAATACGAGCCTGAGGAGCGGACCGCCCGAGTCGCTGGCGTGCTGGGCCAACTGCGAGACGCCTTGACGCCGTTGGTGGCCGAAATCCAACAAAGCGGCCGCCGTCCGAACGTCGGTCTGCTGCATCGCGACTTCCCGGTCGCACTGCAGGCTCAATTCGGACTGGCGGCGGCCTCGGCCATCGGATTCGATTTCGCCCGCGGACGGCTCGATGAGACGGCCCATCCGTTTTGCACCACGCTGGGCCCGCACGATTGCCGCATCACGACCGCCTACGACGAACGTCATTTTGGCTCGGCGCTGTTCAGCATTCTGCACGAGGCGGGCCACGGGCTTTACGAGCAGGGGTTGCCCGTCGAATGGTTCGGGCTGCCGCCGGGCGAGGCCGTTTCGCTCGGCCTGCACGAATCGCAGTCGCGGCTTTGGGAAAATTTCGTCGGTCGCGGCCGCCCGTTTTTGACTTTTTATTTTCCCCTCGCGCAACAACGGTTTTCGGCGCTTCGGGATGTGTCGTTCGAGGAGTTTTATTTTGCGATCAACGATGTCCGGCCGTCGCTGATCCGCATTGAAGCCGACGAGGCCACGTACAACTTGCACATTCTGATCCGATTCGAGTTGGAGCGGGCCCTGTTGGACGGCCAATTGCAGGCCGCGGATTTGCCGGCCGCGTGGAACGAAAAATACCAAACCTATCTGGGCGTCACACCACCGAACGATCGCGACGGCGTGTTGCAGGACGTTCATTGGAGCGCTGGGCTGATCGGATATTTTCCGACCTACGCGCTGGGCAACTTGTACGCGGCGCAGTTTTTCGCCCAGGCCCGGCGCGACATCGGCGATCTGGACGCGCGGCTGACGGCCGGTGATTTCCGCCCGCTTTTGGATTGGCTCCGCGATCGAATCCATCGGCACGGCCAGCGATGGTCGGCCGCCGAATTGGTCCGTCGCGCCACGGGCCGCGAGCTGTCGATCGAGCCGCTGATGGAACATTTGCGAACGAAACTTGCACCGCTTTATTTGTCGTAAAAAGGGATCGTCAACTTTTCATCGAACGGGGGCCGCAAATGCTTGCCATCTCAAAATGTCCGAAATGTGAAAAGGCGGTGACGATCCCCAACCGGCTGGACCGGGCCTCACGGGTTCGCTGTCCCTGTTGTCAGGCCGAGTTTGCGTTGGGCGACGCGCTGCCGCCGGAATTGATTCCACTGGAAGCGACGCCGCCGATGGATTCGTTCGATTTGGCGGCCAAGCCCGCAGGGTCCGTCGTCGTGAGCGAAGCCGCGTCGGACCAACCGAACGTTGCAAAACGCCGTCGCAGTAAATCGCCGCTGCGCATGTTGTTGGAAGTCGTCCTCGGCGGCGTGCTCGGCTGTGCGGCGGCCTACTACATCCTGGCCCTGTGCATGGGCCCGAATTTCAAGAAACTCGACTTGCCCAAGGCGCCGCTGCCCGGCATCGAGTGGCTGACCACGCCCGACAGCAAGCCGATCGACAAAAGATAGCGTTGTCCGCAAACCGCCCCAAAAAAATCGGGACAGGCATTCAACCTGTCCCGTAGTTGTTCGTCGCTCGAAAAACAGCCGCGTGAATGGACACTCTGGTCAATGGGCGGCGGCCACGACCGCATACGCGGCCAGTTCGGGCGTCATCGTGCCTTGATCGGTCTTGATCTTGATCCGCTTGACCACCTTGCCCGCGTCCGCGCCGGCGGTGAACGTGACCGGAATCAGATGCAGTTGCTTCGCGTCGTTCTCTTTCGACGTGTCGAACTTGAACGACTTGTCATCGCAGACAATCCCAAGCACGCGGAAAGGCTTCTTGCCCTTGACCACAAGTTGCTTCGTCACCGTCTGACCGGGTTGCACCACGCCCATGAACAGCGAGGCGGGGCTGACCGTAATGCCCGGCGTCACGCGCCCCTCGACCAACACCGGAATCTGCTGACCGGAGGCATCGTTGGTCACCAACATCAAATGGTCGCTCAAATATCCGGCCGGAGCGGTCGGATCGACATGCACTTTCAATACGTAAGTCACCTGTCCGTCCGAACGATTGCTTTCGACGGCCTTGGCCGTGATGTGCGGATTCGCGCTCTTCACATCCAAGATTTGCCAGTCTTCGCGTCCGGCGTAGCTGACGGTCACGTCTTGCTCGGCAGGGTTGCCCTGGTCGACCGAGCCGACCTGCACGCTGCCCGGCTCGACCACCACGTCGGTCCGGATGTAACCGCTGACGTGCAGTTGAACCTCGGCGTAAAACGGCCGATCGATCGTCACGGTCAACGTGGCGCCGCGCTGGCCGTAAAAGGAATCGGTGTTCAGGTGGGCAAGAATAGCCCCTTTTTCGTAGGTTTTGAGCGTATCTTTTTCGACGCTCGGCGTCGTGCAGCCGCAACTCGAGCTGACGCCGGCGATGTGGATATCCTCGAGGTAAGGGTTGTCAAACACGAAACGATACTCAGCCTTTGCCCCCCGAGCGACGGAGCCAAAGTCGTGTTCCGAGGCCTTGAACATTTTGTCGGCCCACGGCTGCCCAAAACAAGGGGACGCCGCCACAAGGAGGATTATACCAAAGAGGCCGATCTTGCGGGCCATGATGCGAGCTCCCTAACTGTTGAAGTAATAACGCTTTGGAAAAATCTAGACCCTAATCCAAAACGTGTCAACTTCGATATCTTGAGGAATTTTTTAAAACCACGAAATATAGATCCGTCAACGACCATTATTCGCGGTTTGCGGGCGGTAGGTTAGCCCCTCGCGAGGGGTCCTTGCGTTCATTTTGCTGGGCGGCCCAAAATTCAAGCAAAATGTTGGCCCAAGTCGCATTGCCAAACTGGCATCCTCTCAGGTAGGATAAGGGATTACATTTTTTGACCGCCCATCCCCTTACGGATGGGGCGGATGGCAGACATTCTATGTTCGAGTCGCTTCAGGAAAATCTGAGTTCGGCTTTGCGGGCGTTTCGCGGACGCGGAAGGCTGACCGAGTCGAACATGCGCGAGGGCTTGCAGTCCGTTGAACGCGCCTTGCTGGAAGCCGACGTCAGTCTGCCCGTGGTCAAGGATTTCATGGCTCGGGTGGGCGAGCAAGCCGTCGGCGAGACAGTGCTGAAATCGTTGGACCCGACTCAACAGTTGGTCTACATCGTCCATCAGGAGTTGGTCAGCTTGATGGGGCCGGTGGACCACTCGCTCCACCTGCGCGGCGACGTGTCGGTGTTGATGCTGTGCGGTCTGCAAGGCTCCGGCAAAACGACCACCTGCGGCAAGTTGGGCCGCTCGATCCAGCAGCACGGTCACAAGCCGATGTTGGTGGCCGCCGACTTGCAGCGTCCCGCCGCCATCCAACAGTTGCAAGTGCTCGGCGAGCAGTTGGGGCTGCCGGTCTACGCGGACCTTCAAGCCAAAGACCCCGTGGCCTTGTGTCAGGCGGCCGTGCGTCAGGCCCGATCGACCGGCGCCGACGTGGTGATCCTCGACACCGCCGGCCGGTTGCACGTCGATGCCGAGCTGATGGCCCAGTTGTCGTCGATCGACCGCCGGGTCAGTCCCGATCAAGTGTATCTGGTCGTCGACGCGATGACCGGTCAAGACGCGGTCCACAGCGCCAAAGCCTTCAACGAGGCGTTGGAGCTGGACGGCGTCATTATGACGAAGCTCGACGGCGACGCTCGCGGCGGCGCGGCGCTGTCGGTCAAGGCGATCACCGGCGTTCCGATCAAGTTCGTCGGCACCGGCGAACATCTCGACGCGCTCGAAGAATTCCATCCCGATCGGATGGCCGGCCGAATCCTCGGCATGGGCGACGTGCTTTCGCTGGTCGAGCAGGCCCAGCAGAAGTTCGACCAGGACGAGATGGCCAAACAGGAGGCCAGGCTTCGCAAGGGCGAATTCACACTGGACGATTTCAAGAAGATGCTCGGGCAGACCAAGAAGCTCGGGCCGTTGAACAAGGTGCTGAGCCTTCTGCCCGGTATGGGCGGCATGGCCGAGATGCTCGGCGACGTGGACGCCGATTCGGAGATGCGTCAACTGGTCGGCATTATCGACGCGATGACGCCCGACGAGCGGCGCAATCCGTCGAAGGTGGTCGACCAAAGCCGTCGACGTCGGATCGCCGCCGGCGCGGGCGTCGAGCCGCATCGCGTCAACGAGTTGGTCAAACAGTTCGACGGCATGGCCGACATTATGAAGCGGATGTCGGGCCAAGGGATGCGCGAGCGGATGCGCACGATGCAGGAATTGACCCGCGGCGGTCTTTTGGACCCTGCCGGCAAGTTGGCCAAGCAAAAGGTCGGCACCGGCAAGCGGCTCACCTCGGCCGAGCGGGACAAGTTGAAAAGGCAGCGAGAGAAAGAGTTGCGACGTAAGAAGCGAGAAGACCGAAAGAAGAAATAAGTTGGGTAGTCCACCGGTGGCTGGTCGCCAGTTTTTGAACACGTGCCTGCGGATGCAGATCGCGGACCACCGGCCGCCAAACACGAAAAAACCTTCCCCCCGTAACTTGATTTAGGAGAAACGTGTGTCAGTACGCATTCGGATGAAGCAGTTCGGCCGTAAGCATCGGCCTTACTATCGGATTTGTGCGGTAGACATTCGCCGCCCGCGTGACGGCCGGGTGTTGGAGGAATTGGGCACTTACGATCCCTTGATTCCCGAAACGGACGCCCGGGCCTTGCTCAACGGCGAGCGAGTCGCCTATTGGTTGAGCGTCGGCGCGCAGCCGTCGGTCAAGGTGAACGTGTTGATCAAGAAGTACGGCACGGGCGGCACGCACCTCGCGGCTCAACAGGCTGCGATGGAGCGGTTGACCCTGCAGCGCCGTCGCCCCACGCCGCCAACATCGATGCCGAAGCCTGAAAAGCAGGCGGAAGTCGCCGAGGCCAAAGCGACGAAGCCGTCGGTCGTCGAAGAGACTGGCGCCGAAGCGGCCGCCGCCGAGGAGAAGAGCTGATCGCCGCCATACGGTTCGACGTTTTGACCCTGTTCCCAGACATTTTCCAGGGATACCTGGGCCAAAGCCTGTTGAATCGAGCGATTCAAGCGGGGCTGGTCGACGTCCGTTTGCACAACATCCGCGACTGGTCGAAGACGAAACACAACACCGTGGACGATCGTCCTTTCGGGGGCGGGCCGGGCATGGTGATGAAGGTCGAGCCGGTCGTCGAATGCGTCGAGGCCGTGCGAAGCGAAGATCCCGATCCGGGCCATCTGGTCATGCTGACGCCGCAAGGACGTCGGCTCGGCCAGCCGATCGTGGAGGAGTTGGCCCAACACAAGCGGCTTTTGCTCTTGTGCGGGCGGTACGAAGGGTTTGACGAACGGATTCGGCTCCTTTTGAAGCCGGATGAAATTTCAATCGGTGACTTCATCCTCAACGGGGGCGAGGTGGCCGCAATGACGATGATCGACGCGACCATTCGGCTTGTGCCGGGTGTTTTAGGAGACGAAGACAGCAGCGTGTGCGATTCCTTCTCGGGCGGCCGGCGTTGGCTCGAGTGCGCCCAGTACACCAGGCCGCGAGAGTATCGCGGGTTGGAGGCGCCGCCGGTCCTGTTGAACGGCCACCACGAAGAAATCGCCCGTTGGAGAGACGAAAACAGCCGCCAACGCACGTTGGAGCGGCGCAAGGATCTAATCGAAGATTGAACGAAAAGGAAGAAAAATCATGAGCGACCAAGTGTTGTCCCTGGTCGAAAAGGCCAGCCTGAAGCCGGAGATTTCCTCATTCGAGATCGGCGACACCGTCGACGTGCATTGCCGGATTCTCGAAGGCGACAAGGAACGCATCCAGATTTTCAACGGTCTGGTGATCGCCCGGGCCGGTTCCGGTTCGCGCGAGACGTTCACCGTCCGCCGGATCGTCCAGGGCGAGGGCGTCGAGCGGAAGTTCCCGTTGCATTCGCCGCGCATTGCGAAGATCGAGGTGAAGCGGTCGGGCGTGACGCGTCGCGCCAAGCTGTACTACCTCCGCGATCGCAGCGGCAAGGCCGTCCGGCTGAAGGAACGCCGCAGCGTCAGCTCCGACAAATAAGCTCCCCACGGCCGGCGATCGAAAGACGATGCCCGATGTTTCGGCAGCTTGTCCTCGATGGGTGGAATCGGGTCTTTCCCAAAACGACGTTGGGTCGGCGCGGCGAAGCGGCGGCCGAGCGATACCTGCGCCGTCAGGGCTGCAAAACGCTCGCCCGCGGAAGCAAGTCGTTTTTGGGTGAACTCGATCTGGTGATGCTCGATCGCCGGACGATCGTCTTCGTCGAAGTCAAAACGCGACGATCCGCCGACCTGGGGCATCCTGTCGAGGCGGTCCATCCGGAAAAGCAGCGGCGTGTGACCCGGGCGGCGCTGGCGTTCTTGAAGCGTTACGGGCTTCTGGAGTGTCCGAGCCGCTTCGACGTCGTCACGGTCCTTTGGCCCGAAAATCGACGAACCCCAAAAATCGAACATTTTCCGAATGCGTTCGAGGCGACGGGCATAAGCGGCGGCTATTCGTGATCTTGCTTCGAGGTTGTTGGAATTCGATTCAAATGCCAATTCCATCTTGATCCTTCGCGTTGCCGTATGTCGATCCTTCGGAAAAACAAGCTGTTTTTCGCAAACCGGACCGCCGTTGGAATGTGCGATTCGTGTAAAGTCAGGTTGGCCGACCCCATTGCCCCAAAAAACGTGTCCGCGTCGGTCCCAGAATCCGACGAACAGCACCCCCCGCAGGCAGGTTGACACCCCGGTCGTGGTCTGGTAGAAAGAGGGGTTTGTGGCCATACGCGGCTGGTGATCGAGGTCTCTCTATGGCGAAAGCGAAATCGAAAGCGGTCAAGGCGGCTGCGTCGTCCCATCGCATCGTCGAGCTCGATCGTGAGCTGGTTCGGCTCGTTCAAGAGCGGGCTCGCTTGGCCCTCGAGGCCGGCCCCACCGCCGTCTCGGTCGGCATCGACGAGTCGTCGCTTCAGCGATTGACCGCCGACTGTCAGGGGCCGCTGCCGCCGCAATACGTCCGCGCAGTGTTGCGAGAGCTGGAAAGCGGATGTCGGCAGTTGACTCGGCAATTGCGTGTGGCCTACCTCGGACCGGCGTACAGTTTCAGCCACCTGGCCGCGATGCACTGTTTCGGCCAGGGCGTCGAGTTGGTGCCCGTCGGCACGATCGCCGCAGTCTTCGAGGAGATTCATCGGAAACAGTCGGATTTCGGATTGGCGCCGATCGAAAACTCGACGGACGGCCGCGTCACCGACACGCTCGAGATGCTCGCTCGCATGAGGGTGCGCATTTGCGGCGAATTGGAATTGCGAATTCATCACACCTTGCTGGGCAAGTGCCGCCGCTCCGAAGTGCGCGAGGTCTACAGCAAACCGCAGGCGTTGTCGCAGTGCCGCAACTGGCTGGCCAAGCATTTGCCGACGGCTCGAACGATCGAAGTCACCAGCACATCAACCGCCGCGCAGTTGGCCGCCGAAAAGCCCGGCGCCGCGGCCATCGCCAGCATGCAAGCCGGCCTGCATTTTGGGCTGGACGTGTTGGCCGAAATGATCGAAGACAACCCGGCCAATACGACCCGATTCGCCGTGATCGGCGACCATCCGTCGCCGCCGACGGGCAACGACCACACCGCGATGCTGTTTCAGGTGGATCATCGGCCCGGTGCGTTGGCCGACGCGATGATGGTCTTCAAGCGAAACAAACTGAACCTGACCTGGATCGAATCGTTTCCGATTCCCGGCCCGGTGCGTGGATATCTTTTTTTCGTACAGATGGAGGGACACGAGAGCGATGCGCCGTTGCGTCGCGCCGTGGCCGCTCTTGGTAAGAAGACGCTGCGGTTGGAAGTGCTCGGTTCGTTTCCCGCCGCCGCGACGGTGGAGTAAGAATTTGAGGGATTAGAGATTGGGGATTAGGGATTCGACGGAAATCGCGACATCTTTTGACGATTCCAATCCTTCTCTCCAATTTCACGCTCTATTTCACAAGGAGTATTTTGAAAAATGCGACGTCCGTTTATTGCCGGCAACTGGAAGATGAACACTAATCGCGATTCGGCCGTTGCGTTGGCCGAGGGCGTCGTCCGAGCCGCGGCCGATGTCACCGGCGCGGATCTGGCCGTCTGTCCGCCAAGTTGCTATCTCGACGCGGTAGGCAAAGCGCTGGCCGGCTCGAAGGTCCTATTGGGCGCTCAGAACATGTACTTTGAGAAGGACGGCGCCTTCACCGGCGAACTCAGCGCCGCGATGCTCCGCGACCTGGGTTGCACCTACGTGATCCTCGGCCACAGCGAACGCCGGCACATTTTGGGCGAGACGGACGCCTTGATCAACAAAAAGGTCCATGCCGCGCTGGCCGCCGGATTGATCCCGATCCTTTGCGTCGGCGAGCTGCTTTCGGAGCGTGAAGCTGGGCAAACCTTGTCGGTGATCCGCAGCCAATTCGACGGCTCGCTGGCTGGTTTGTCCGCCGATCAGATGAAAACGGTTGTGATCGCCTACGAGCCGGTTTGGGCGATTGGGACGGGCAAGGTGGCCACCCCCCAGCAAGCGGAAGACGTCCATCTCGGTCTTCGCAAGATTATTGCCGAACGTTATAATGCCGCGGTTGCGGACGTGGTTCGGATTCAGTACGGCGGCAGCGTCAAGCCCAGCAACGCCGCCGAGTTGCTCAAGCAGGCCGATATCGACGGCGCGTTGGTCGGCGGAGCGAGCTTGAAGGCCGACCAGTTCCTGGGCATCGTCGCCGGGGCCTTGTAATCAAAAGGATTTTGTTTTTATGAGCTTCTTCAGTCATCTGTTGATGTTCGTGTTGCTGCTGACCACGCTGTTTCTGATCGTGTTGGTCCTGATCCAACGCGGTCGGGGCGGCGGTCTGGCCGGAGCCTTCGGCGGCATGGGCGGACAAAGCGCCTTCGGCACCAAGGCCGGCGACTTGTTCACCAAAATCACCATCGGCGTCGCCGCCTTTTGGATTATCCTTTGCATCATCATGGTCAAAGTGTTCGGCGTGAGCACGGGCGGACCGTTGAGCCAAAGCATGGGCGGCGACGAGAACCGACCCGGCGTCAGCGCCCCCGCGTCCCCCGACAAAAAGCCGGCCGACGCCCAACCGGCCGCAACGAAGTCGACGCCGGAAAAATCCGACGCCTCGGCGAAAAGCAGCAAGAAGAAATAGCCCTGGTTTTCGGAGTATTTTCGGTTGTTGCAAAGCATGACCGGTTTTGGCGAGGCGCACACGCAGCACGACCATTTGGCCGTGGCAGTTGAAGTGCGCACGATCAACAACCGTTTCTTCAAGCTGACGGTCCGCGCCAGCGAGGGCTACGGTTCGCTCGAGTCGCTGATCGAAAGCGAAGTGCGAAGGGCCGTCCATCGCGGCACGATTCAGGTGAATGTCCGCATCGATCGGCGACATTCGCCCGACGACTATCGGTTGAACGTCGACGTGTTGGAACGCTACCAGCAGCAGCTTCTCGCCCTGTTGAGCAAAAACAAGTCGGCGGTCAAACCGGACGCCCCGCGAATCGAAAGCCTGCTCCCGCTGCCCGGCGTCGTGGAAGACGCGTCGAGCCAGTCGGTCGACGCCATGAACGATTGGCCGTTGATCCGCAGCACGTTGCAGGCCGCGTTGGAGAAGCTCGGGCAAATGCGCGTCGAAGAAGGCCGGGCCATGACGGCCGATCTTGCGATCAACTGTCGTGCGGCGGCCGCCAGCCTCCAGCAAATCGAACGCCGCGCTCCGTTGGTTGTCGAGGAATACCGCAACCGGCTGTTTGAACGACTCAAACGGACCCTGGCCGAGCTAAATGTCTCGCTCGACCCGGCCGCGGTGATTCGGGAAGTCAGTCTGTTCGCCGATCGCAGCGACATCTCCGAGGAAATCGTCCGCCTGCGAAGCCACTTGGAGCAGTTTCAAGCCACGATGGAGTCCGACGATAGCGCCGGACGAAAGCTTGATTTCCTCACCCAGGAGATGTTCCGCGAAACCAACACGATCGGTTCGAAGGCCAACGACGTTGAAATCACCCGGTGCGTGATCGAAATCAAAACCGTCGTCGAGCGAATCCGCGAGATGATCCAGAATATCGAGTGACCTGTGCCGGCAACGTCCAAGGGAAGAGTGGTGGTGGTCTCCGGACCGTCGGGCGCCGGCAAGACTTCGGTCTTGCAGCGGGTTTTTGAGTTATGCCGGGCGCCGTTGCGTCGCAGCGTGTCGGCCACCACCCGGCCGCCGCGTCCAGGCGAAACCGACGGGGTTGAATACCACTTCCTGTCCACAGAGGGGTTTCTTGCTCGCCGAAAGAATGGCGATTTCGTCGAGTGTTTCGAGGTTTTCGGTCAGGGTTACTGGTATGGAACCCTTTGGTCGGAGGTGACCACTGGTCTGGAGGCTGGCAATTGGGTAGTCTTAGAGATTGACGTTCATGGGGCGATGGAGGTTTTGAAGCGGTTTCCCGACGCCGTGACTTTGTTTATTCGGCCGGGAACGCGACAGGAACTCGAACGCCGGCTTCGCGGACGAGGCACCGAGACCGAGGAGGCCATCCGACGGCGGTTGGACATTGCCGACCGCGAGTTGGCCCTGGCCGACCGTTATCAGTATCAAGTCATCAACGACCGTTTCGACCAAGCGGTCGAGGACATTTGTCGTATTCTTAACAGCCTGTGGGAGAAGAGTCGAAATGATTGACGAATTGCGAGAAGAAGCGATCATCAAAAAGGTGGGCGGGCGGTTCAAACTCTCCACCTTGATCCAAAAGCGTCTGGTGCAACTGAACGCCGGAGCCAGACCGTTGGTCGAGACCAAGGGCGAAAACAAAATGCAGACCGTCATCAACGAGATTCTGCAGGACAAAATCTATCTCGACACCGAGATGAATGTCCAAGTGGCCGCCGCCCAAGAGCTTGGGCCGTTGGAGGTCGATTTCCGAAGCCTGTCGTAGGACCGGTTGTCCTCAACCTGTCCCGTGAAGGAAACCCGTATGAAGGGCCGCGAAATACTCATCGGCGTCACCGGCGGAATCGCGGCCTACAAAACCGCCTCGCTGGTGAGCCATTTGGTCCAAGCCGGCGCCGGCGTCAGCGTCGTGATGACGCGATCGGCCATGCAGTTGGTCGGTCCCCGAACGTTCGAGGCGTTGACCGGCCGCCCGGTCCGCGTTCGCGTTTTCGGCCGCGGCGCGCATCCCCACATCGAGCTGGCCCAGCAGGCCGATCTGCTGTGCGTGGCCCCGGCCACGGCCAATCTGCTGGCCAAGGCGGCGCACGGGTTGGCCGACGACCTGCTCAGCACCTTGTTGTTGTCCTTCGACGGTCCGGTGTTGATGGCGCCCGCGATGAACACCGTGATGTGGCAAAAGCCGGCCGTGCAGCGCAACGTCGCGCAGCTCCGCGCCGACGGCGTCGCGATTTTGGAGCCCGAGGAGGGCCGGCTGAGCTGCGGCCAAATCGGTCCCGGCCGCATGGCCGAGCCCGAGACGATTTTCCAGGCCATTGTCGAGAAGTTGAAGGGATAGGACCATCGGGATGCTTGCTAGTCCCTGAATCCCAATCCCCCATCCCTTTACATGTCCCGCATCCTGATCACCTCCGGTCCGACGCGTCAGTACCTCGATCCGGTGCGGTACCTGAGCAACGCGTCGAGCGGACGGATGGGCGCGGCGTTGGCTTCGGCCGCGGCCGACTTGGGCCATCAGGTCATCGTCGTCAGCGGACCGGTGGATCTTGCGTATCCGTCCGGCGTCGACGTCGTTCCGGTCGTCTCGACCGAAGACATGCTGGCGGCCTGTCGGAAGGTCTTTCCCGAGTGCGACGGATTGATTGCCGCCGCCGCTCCGTGCGACTATCGCCCCAAAACCGTGGCAACCGAAAAGATTCACAAGACGGGCGGTTTGTTCTGTTTGGACCTGGTCGAAACCCCTGACATCGTGGCCTCGCTGGCCGCCGCAAAAAAACCATCTCAGTGGATCGTCGCGTTTGCGCTCGAGACGGACGACCCACACCGTCGAGCGATGCAAAAGTTGGAGCGGAAGAACGCCGACCTGATCGTGCTCAACGGGCCGGCGGCCATCGATGCCGACAAAACGTGCGTTGAGGCGCTCGATCGCGACGGTCGACTGGCCGGTTGGTTCGACGGCGACAAACCGACGGTTGCTCGGGAGTTGATCGCGTTGATCGAGCGGCGGCTCTCATCGCCGCGTTGACCGGACGGCAAAGCGAAGCCATCCGCGGCGTCGGCCAAGAACCTTTTTCGGTCCGCGCCTGTCCTTTTCAAAATACGCGATTTTTTTCCTTCGTTTTGGCGCATGGCGTAAGGAAAATGGAAAACGCAAAAGCGGTGTCCGTTCGTTGTCGTTCGACGTTCTTGATGCAGGCCTTCACAGGAACACGATGTGCGGAGCAACGAAACGGAGCCCAGACCCATGATCGTCCAAAACAACCTGAACGCAGAAATCAGCACGGTCGTCCCGAACTCTTTTGACTCGAACGGTCAAGAAGAACGGATTCGAGCGGCGTTGAAAATCGCCTGGGGCCCGCTGCCCGACGTGCAACTCAAGTGGCTGCGTCGCTATTGCGAATATTTGAACGAGCGACTGTCGTTCCCATTCCATGCGGAATATGCCGAAGACATCGCCGGCTATCGGCAGGTGATTTCGCCGGTGCCGGCTATCGGCAGGTGATTTCGCCGGTCACGGTTGAGTCGCTGGTGCGGCCCGACGAACGCGGAGGCCACGAGGAGTACGGGCTGTTGTGCCGCGTCCGACGAGGCGGCCAAACCTTGGAGATTCCGCTGGCCGACGTCGAGATTGTCGACCGTTCGCCGAACAGCCGCCTGATCGACGACTATTGGTATTGGTTTTGGAACTGGCGAACCAATCCAGAGCCATGATAGGGACTCTTCTGGGGCCTACACCACTGCAACAAAGACTCCCGACCCCTTTGTTGTTCTCCCAGCGTCTAGAAATCTCCCAAGGCTTGGCTCTCGCGCCGGTCCAGCGTCACCCGACGAACAGATGCCCGAAAAACCTGTGCCAGTCGATCTGCCAAAGATAACCGGCAGCCCAAAAGTGAGATATTCTCCTCCAATTCTCGGAATACAGGATAGAGTTCAATCTGGCCGTCTTGCGTTTGAATGAGTACGCCTGTTTGCCGTGTCGCTTTCCAAGGGACATGGTCATGACAACACCACCGACGCAACTCGGTGAATGCAAGGATATCGCCAGCGTTGAAGCTCTTGCCGACCTGACAAAGTTCAAGCATTGGGCCCGACTTATCAACTCGGAAGTAATCCCCTTTCTTAGCGAAAGAACGGTTTATAAACCCCAACAAGACCAAGAGGATCGGAACAACCAACAGCCATGTCGTTCCAATCATCACCCAGACGACGGGCTCGGAGAAAACATCACTGCCGAAGTATCGTGCAATCCAGGGAACGGCTGTAATAATCGCCGCAACAAACAGTATCCACGGCACGACACACCTCATACGCAACCGACCGGGGCGAGCCCTCAGCGATTCCGATGTTTCAATCACATCGATCCACCCTGGACAATCAGAATCGCCAAGAAGACACGCGAGTTCCGAATCCTGCGGGTTATGATCGAAACGCATGAACGGCAGTGAGAAGGCTGTCTCCACCGTTGCTCACCTCTTTTCCATAAGATCCGTGTCGATATTTTCTCTCGGCGGCAGCGGTTCGCTTGGCGGAACGCCGTATTTCTTCTGACGTGCTCGACCATGCGGACAGCCGCCGAATGTGGCCAACAATTCAATGGACTGAAGAAATCGTGCGAGGCGATTGCCTTGCCTGGCTTTTGTACAGATCGGGCATTTGGTTTCACAATAGTCAGGATTGCCCATCGTTCACCCACCGGCTTTCTTCGCTCGGTAGCCCATTTTTTCAAGCTCAGCGATGATCCGATCCCGATGATCGCCCTGGATTTCGATCCGTCCGTCTTTGACGGTTCCGCCCGTGCCAAGTCGGGTCTTCAGCTTGGCGGTAAGCTCGATAAGGCCCTTCTGGT
Source organism: Thermoguttaceae bacterium (assembly GCA_039698075.1). Classification (GTDB taxonomy): domain Bacteria; phylum Planctomycetota; class Planctomycetia; order Pirellulales; family Thermoguttaceae; genus JAJFVC01. The sequence continues at coordinate 24,321 of JBDKTJ010000085.1, forward strand.
CCAATGGCAAATCGGAGATCGTCATCACAGCTTTGCCGCCTCGGCCCTTTGTTTCACGGCCCACTCGAACCACAGTGGACTTGCTCGGCTCGTCAGGCTTGCAGGTGCAAGTCTTCTTCAGTTGGCGGCATTTGGGGCAAAGGGCCTTTCGCCAATCGTCATTTTTCATCGTGTTTTCTTCTTGACGACTTTCGATACGATCCAAGTCTTGCGCCCATCTTCTTCCGCCGTTGGGCGACCCTATCCTTTTCGATACATCACCAACCTTACTTCCATCGTGTAATCCATCTTTTTAAACTCGCCCCTTCATGATAACCTTTGCCCGTTCATGATTGAAGCCACCCGATCCGGCGCCCATCGACGGGGCTTCGGGAATAGATGCAAGCCATCCGTCGATTGCGACATGTTGGTGGTCCGTGCCAACGGTTGGCTGAGCGTATGATAGAAGCGACCTGAGATCAGAAGCACTGACGAGTCCGACCACATCTTTCATGAGGAGGTATGTGGCGGCGTAGAATTGCTGTTGACGGTCGCCCCCATATATCCACCACAATGACTGCTACGTTTCATTGTCGGCGGACGAAATTGGTGCAGACTTGTGAGCCACCCATGAGAAGGAAGAAAACCGGCAAGAAGGTAACATCACCCAAGAACCGCGCAAAGAAAAAGGGCTGAAAACAGCCCTAAGTCCTTACTCTAAAACAAGTACCGGAGGTGGGAGTTGAACCCACACATGGTTGCCCATACTGGATTTTGAGTCCAGCGCGTCTGCCATTCCGCCACTCCGGCTAAGTTCTTGGCGTTTCAACGGTTGCGTCAATCGATCTTGTCAGGTCACCTCATGCGAATGTGCTCGAAATCGTAGAACTCAAGTATGCCAAATGGACGCGAGAACGTCAATCCGGGGCAGTCGGACGCACCGACATCGGCCGTCGCGGGCGTGGACGACGCAACCCATTGCGAGACAATGCGTTGTGTCGCAATTTAACAACAAAAGTCAGCCCGAAGACAAAACTTTTCAAAAAACGCACCCCGTCGCATCGCGGCGATCGGAATCCGCATTCGTGTTTCCGTTGAAATGGCGATTCCGTTTCGTGCGTTGAAAAAAGTCTTGACGACAACTGTCGGTTGTGATAAAACCATCAGACGACAGGTGTCGTTCACACAAGAGCATTAAATCGTTCATGGAGTCGATCATGACCAAACCGGAAGGAAGCTTGACCTCGGCCCAGCATGAAATTATGGCCGTGGTCTGGGATCGTGGAGATCAGGGAGCCACCGTGACCGAGATTTGGCAGGCCACGGCGACACAACGCCGGGTCGGCAGAACCACTATTTTGAACCTGGTCGACCGGCTGGAAAAACGTGGTTGGCTCGTGCGTCGCGATCGAGAGAAGCCGTGCCACTATTTGGCGGCGCTCGGGCGGGAACAAACGGCGGTCTTTCTGGCCGGCGGTTTCGTGGACGACTTTTTTGCGGGCTCGGCCAGCAATCTCGTCATGAGCCTGTTGGGCTCCAAGCGACTCAAGCCCGGCGAGGTCGATCGGTTGCGGCAGATTCTTGAAGACTCGTCCCCACAGTCTCATCAGCACAAAGGGAAATAGCGATGTACGAACTCGAAGCACTGACGCCGCCTGTCGAGATGATGACGTACATGATGAACTTGGCCGTGGCCGTGAGTCTGCTGTGCGGCGCGGGCCTTTTCGTGGCCGGGGTGTGTCGACGCGGCTCGGCGCCGTTGCGACACGGCGTTCTTGGCTGGACGCTCGGCTTGATCCTATGTTCGCCGGCCGCCGTGTGGCTGGCCCAGCGAAATGGTCTGGCGATCGTTCAAATCACGGTCGCCGACGCGTCGGTTGCGTACAAAACCGCGACAATTCCTCGCACGGTTCCCGATTCCGATGCGATGCCGACGTTGCCCAGGCCCTCGGTTGACCGATCGTCGCTGAACCGAGCCATGCCGGAATCTTCGGCTCGACGTGATGTCGTTGCGCCGGTGACGTCGGTCTCCGCCGATTCCGCGCAAAAATCGCGTTCCACAGCGGACCAGACCTTTTCCGCCGGCGAAAACCAACCTCCACGACGTGCGTGGTGGCAGATTCTTGGCGGTCTGGCGGCGTTGTGCTGGGCGGTCGGCATGGTCGCAGCCTTGTTGCGGATGGTGTGGGGTTGTCTGGCGTTGGCTCGATTCTGCCGAGGGCTTGAGCGACTGTTGTCGGCCCCGGAACAACGGCTGCTGGTCCATCAGGCGGCCGATGCCGTGGGGCTGCGACGGTTGCCGCCGGTGTTTTTTTCACGGGCGGTGAGCGTGCCGGTTTCGGTCGGGCTGTTTCGTCCGGCGGTCGTTCTGCCCCACGCAATGTTGCATGAGACCGACGACCGACAATTGCAGGCGGTCCTGCTCCACGAAATCGCACACATTGCCCGGCGCGATCATTGGATCGGCGTCGGCCAGCGAATCGCCGCGACGTTGTTTTGGTGGAATCCGCTGGTCCACCGGGTGTGCGAGGAAATATCGGATTTGCGTGAAGAGATTTGTGACAATTACGTCGTGCGTGTGCAGGGCGGAGGGCAGCGGCTGGCCGAGGTGCTCGTGGATTTGGCCTCTCTCGCCACGATGACGCCGCTGTTGCCTTCGACCATTGGCGTGCTGGAACCCCAATCGGCTGGCTTGACCGGTCGGGTGACTCGACTCTTGGACAAGGAGCGTACGATGGAGACCCGAATGAATCTCAAGGCGAAACTGCTGGTGCTCTCTTGCAGTCTGGCCATGCTGGTTGGCATGGCGACGATCGGCGGTCTTCGATTGGCCGACGCGCAGCCCACGACGGAAGCAAAGTCGGATGTGACCGAGGATGCGTCGCAAGAACATGATGACGCCCTGGCGACAGCCGATGGAGCGTCGGGCGCGCCGGCGGCAAAACGCAGCGAGAACGCGAACAACAACGACGCCCGCACCGACCGATTCGAGTTCCGTGGGCAGGTGCTCGACCCCAAGGGCGAGCCGCTGTCGGACGCGAACATTTACATCGTCTTCCATCAACATGCGAGGACTCCGGCCAAGCCGCCCAAGGTGCGGGCGACGACTGGTTCGGACGGCACATTTCATTTTGCCATGACGCGATCCGAGTTTGACGAACTAAGGGCCAGCCAACGATGGAACACTATTGACGACGATGTGGACTACCGCAACGATTGCCGAGTGGTCGCGGTGGCCAAGGGCTACGGGCCGGACTGGCAACCGGCGTTCGTGTTTGACCCGTCCGGTGAAGTGCGCAAGTTGATCTTGCAGACCCATCCGGCGGATCGAGAGATTTTGAAGAACAAGTTCGAGCCGGTGCTGAAGCTGGTCGACGACGTACCGCTGGTCGGCCGTCTCGTCGACCCGGCAGGAAAGCCCGTTGCGGGAGTCCGCGTTGCAGTGACCTACGTTGCACGGACGAAAAGCGGCGATCTCACCGAGTGGCTTCGCATCGCCGGCAGCAAGGACGCTGAGATGAGAAAACTGCTGGCGACGTACAGCCAGTCGAAGGCCTCGCACGGAACATTCACCAATGATGTGATGCCCAACAACGAGTTTCCACAGCTCATGCCAACGGCCGTAAGCGACGCGGACGGTCGAGTCCAGCTAAGCGGAATCGGGCGAGAGCGAATCGCGGACCTTTCCATCGAATCGCCGGAAATCGCAACGTCGATGGAGGTCGCCGCCCGCACACGTCCCGGTCCGACGTTGACGATCCGCCAAAGCTCTCAATTCGCTCCCCGATGGGTCAGAACCTATCTCGGCAGCAACTTTGAGTACACGGTCCGGCCGTCGACGCCGATCGTCGGCATGGTGCGAGACGTGGACACGGGCAAACCGCTGCAGGGCATCACGATTCAAGGTTACAAAGTGGCGGGCTCGGACGCGCCCAACTTTATGGCCTCGTACTACTTTAAAACGACCACCGACGAACAGGGGCATTATCGGATCACGGGCATGCCGTTGGGCAAGGACAACGCGATGTTGGCCGTGCCGCCGAAGGATCAACCGTACCTGTTTTCCAAGAAAGTGGCCAATACGGCGGAAGGCCCAAAACCGTTGGAGGTCCCGTTCGAACTCAAACGCGGCGTCTGGATTCGCGGACGCGTGACCGACGCCAAGACCGGCGAGCCGATCCCCACGTGCGTCGTCGATTACTACGTCTATCGCAACAATCCCAATCTGAAATCGGCGCCCGGTTTTAACGGAGCCTATCAGCACTTTTCCTATCGGACCGACAAGGACGGCCGATACGCCCTGCCCGGCCTCCCTGGTTTTGGCGTGGTGGCTGTTAGGGTGTTGAACCAATCGGCCGACCGTTATCCCTTGGGGGTTGGCGCAGAAAAGATCCCAGAACTTCGCAAGGGGCATGCATCAAGAAACCAATTCGCCCCCGAACAACCCGATGTGGAGGGAAAGAATGCGGTGGCGGAGGTCAACGTGCCTGAAGGATCGAAAGGTGTCACGCAGGATTTCCAGCTCGATCCAGGTCAGGTGCTCACGGGCACGGTGTTCGATCCGGACGGGAAACCGTTGACCGGAGCGTTCTACAGCGGGTGGATCCAATATTCTCACTGGAATCCGATGACGTCCAACACGTTCACGATCAACTGCTATCGGCCCGACCATCCGCGTCAGTTGCTCTTCCTGCATTTGGACCGAAAACTGGCCGGAAGCCGCGTCGTCGAGGGTCCTCAGTCCGAACCGATTGCCGTGCGATTGCAGCCTTGGGGAGTGCTGACCGGACGGATCGTCGACGCCCAAGGCAACCCCATGGGCGGCATCACACTTGTAGGCAACAACTTGCCAACTTATCTTTGGCAGCACGAACCCGGCGGCGGCATCCACGATTTGGATCGGCACTACGTGACGGATCAAGACGGCCGATTCCGCATTGAAGGACTCGCTCCGAATGTGAAATATACCCTTTCAGGAACGAACGATTCGAGGACCAAGTATTACGGAAAGCTCGTGTCCGATGCAACCGTGAACGCCGGGCAGATGAAGGACGTCGGCGAGATCAAAATCAGCCCGCCTCCAACACAACAGCCTAACACCTGGCAACTTGCCATCACGTTGGACGCCCCCAACTTGGATCCGCCCGTCGCGCAATACGCCTTGTTCGACAAGGATCCATTGGTCGGCTACTATGCCGACGTTCAGCGGAATCAGGCCAGCTACAAAAAGCGGCTCGAACAGGCGGGCACGCCCGACAAGGACATCGTACGGACATCGCAAATGACCGTGCTTTGGGATCTGGGTTTCAAGGCGGTGAACGGCGCGGACCTGCATTTGTTGCAAGGGACGTCGGAAAATGGGAAAATGGTGACATCCAACGGCTCCGACGGCAAGAAATGGGTCGTGACCAAAACCGTGCGAATCGACGGCAAGCCTGTCTGCTGGTGCGTGCCCGTCCATGTGAAGAAGGGTCGAACCACCGAAGTCCGCTTGACCGAAGACAACCTGCTCCATCTGGAAGCGACCTTTGACAAGGCCATGCAGGAGTCCGATCCAACGGGCAACTGACGTCCAAGAAGTATCACCGACGTAACACGAGTGTCGTGATTCAGAAACGCATGCCCTTCTTCTGCATCATTCAGAAAAAATGGGTGCCATGCCCACGCTTGTCGTGGGCATGATAAAACGGCAAACATGCTTGCTGTCTCGCTACGCTCGCTTAGCAAGCATGGCACCCATCATGTCCCATTTACCTGACGCACTACACTAGCGCGACGCTCGATCGTAGGCGTGTTGGGCCACGCGCAACTGGGCGCGGGCTTGGTCCAGCGTGCGTTGGCGGACGGCGGTCGCCTCGGGCGTCGTGCCTCCGCGCGTTTTCACCGAGGCGATCTGCTCGAACAGCACCGCCTGGTCGATCTGGTCGGCGGGCACGGCGCGCGGCGTCAGCACCGACACCACGTCGTCGAGCACCTCGACGAATCCGCCTTCGACGTAATAGCGGTCCACCTGGCCGTCGCGGCGGATGCGCAGCTCGCCGAAACCCAAGCGTCCGATCATCGGCGCGTGGCCCGGCTCGACGCCAAGCTCGCCGTCGTAAAGCGTCAGCGCGACGAAATCCGCCGGCTGATCGAAGAGCGTCTGTTCAGGAGTGACGACGATGCACTGGAGCATGGTTTTTCGGTTTGAGGATTGAAACGTCGGGGGACGCGATCGCGAGAACCGGAGTCGCGGTTCAACGGCCGATCGCTATTTTCCCTCCATCTTTTTCGCTTGTTCTTCGGCCTGCTCAATCGTGCCGACGTACATGAACGCCTGTTCGGGCAGGTGGTCCCATTTGCCGTCGGCGATTTCCTCGAAGCTGCGGATCGTGTCGGCCAGCGGCGTGATTTCGCCCGGCTTGCCTAAAAACACCTCGGCCACCAAGAACGGCTGCGAAAGGAACCGCTCCATGCGCCGGGCGCGATGCACGACCAGCTTGTCGGCCTCGCTCAACTCGTCGACACCCAAGATCGCGATAATGTCTTGCAATTCGCGGTATCGTTGCAGCGTCATCTGCACGCGCCGGGCGATGGCGTAGTGCCGTTGGCCGACGTATTGCGGATCGAGGATTCGGCTGGAGCTGGCCAGCGGATCGACGGCCGGGTAAATGCCTTTGGCGCTGATGGCCCGCTCCAGGTAGATGAAGGCGTCGAGCTGGCCGAACGCGGCGGCCGGGGCCGGGTCGGTCGGATCGTCGGCCGGGACGTACACGGCCTGCACCGACGTGATCGCGCCCTTGTTGGTCGACGCAATGCGTTCCTGCAACTGGCCCATCTCGGTGGCCAACGTTGGCTGATAGCCCACGGCCGACGGCATCCGGCCCAACAACGCGGACACCTCGCTGCCGGCCTGCGAAAATCGGAAAATGTTGTCGATGAACAGCAGCACGTCGGAGCCGGTCGTGTCGCGAAAATACTCGGCCATCGTCAAGGCCGACAACGCCACGCGCAATCGGGCTCCAGGCGGCTCGTTCATCTGGCCGAACACCATGCACGTCTGGTCGATCACGTGCCGGCCCGTGTTGCCGATCTTCGACTCCTGCATTTCCAGCCACAGGTCGTTGCCTTCGCGGGTTCGCTCGCCTACGCCGGCGAACACCGAATAGCCGCCGTGCGCGCTGGCGATCCGCGCGATCAACTCGGTGAGAATGACGGTTTTGCCCAATCCGGCGCCGCCGAACAAGCCGGCCTTGCCGCCGCGGACGAACGGAGTCAATAGGTCGATCACCTTGATGCCCGTCTCGAACACCTCGGTGCGGGTCGAAAGATCGGTCACCGCCGGCGCTTCGCGGTGGATCGGCCAATAGTCTTCGGCCTTGACCGGACCGCGTCCGTCGACCACGTCGCCGGTCACGTTGAACACCCGGCCGAGCGTGCCTTTGCCGACCGGCACCCGAACCGGCGAACCGGTGTCGAGGCACTCCATGCCGCGGACCATGCCGTCGGTGCTGCCCAGCGCGACGCAGCGAACCCGGCCGCCGCCGAGGTGTTGTTGCACTTCGCCGGTCAGATTCAACGTGAAGCCCTTATGCTGGCTCGTGATTTTCACCGCGTTGTAGATGGACGGCAGTCGGTCTTCGGGAAACTGGGCGTCGAAGGTCGAACCGATGACTTGGGTCACGCGGCCGATGTTTTGCGTCGTGGCGGCAGACATAACGATTGCTCTGGTCTTATTTCGTAAAGGTCAAAAACGGTAATATTCAAAACGGTTTGATTGCTTTTCGCGAAGTTGAACGGAACGACGCGGCTCAGTCGTTGATCGCTTCGGCGCCGCCGATGATCTCCAAAAGCTCGCCGGTGATCTGGCCTTGGCGGGCTCGGTTGTAGGCCATCGACAACTGGGAAATCATGCCGTCGGCGTTTTCCGTGGCGGCCTTCATCGCCACCATCCGGGCGATTTGCTCGCTCACCGCGGCGTCCAAAAAACACTTGAACAGCTTCACGCGAAAACTCATCGGAACCACCTCGTCCAAAATCATCTTGGCCGAGGGCAAAAACTCATACTGCGTTTGGCCGGGTGTCTCTTTTTCTTCTTCCGCGCCGGACAGCTCGCCCAACGGCAACAGCGTCTCCACCGTCGCCTGTTGATGACTGGCGCTTTCAAATTTCGTATAAACCACGTCGAGCCGATCCAACGTCCCGGCGGCGAAATCGTCCAGATATCGGGTGGACAACACGTCCACCTCGGCGAAACTCGGCTTGTCCTCGAAATGCGCGAACGACTCGTCCGGCGGCATCTTGCGGAACTTGAACGCCGAGATGCCCCGCTTGCCGGCCACTTCCAGCCGGACCGACGGCACGGACTCTCGCAGTTCCTTGAGCCGGGCGGTCGCCAATCGAACGATGTTGCCGTTGTAGCCGGCGCACAGGCCGCGATTGGCCGAAAGCACCAACAGCACGGCCCGCTTCGGCTCCGGACGCGCCTGCAACAACGGATGCGAAACCTCTTGGCCGTCGCGAGCCAAGTGGCCGACCAACGCGGTGATTCGTTTCGTATAGGCCGTGGCCGCGGTCGCCCGATCCATCGCACGACGGAATCGCGCGGTGGAGATCAACTCCATCGTCCGCGTGATCTTGCGGATGCTGCGGATCGAACCGCGTCGTCGGTCTAATGCTCGGGCTTTGGCCATGAGGAAAAACTTTGTGTTTCTGGTTTTCAGAAATCAGTCGGGGGCAACCTGCAATTCCGGCATTCTCGCCGAACGCGTTACGCCATCACCGTCTCTTTCTTTCCCGCGTAACGTTTTTGGAACTCCGCAATCGCCGCGTCCACTTGCTGCGTTGCGGCGTCGTCCATCTTTTTCGTGTCGGTGATCTTCTGCCAGAGCGACTTCTTCTCGTCGTGCATGAACGCCAGGAACTGGGACTCCCATTGGCCCACCTCCGCCACCGGCACCTGATCAAGACATCCTTGCGTGCCGGCGTAAATGCTCAACACCTGATCGGTCACCGGCATCGGACAGCACGTACCCTGTTTCAATAGCTCGGTCATGCGATAGCCGCGGTCCAGGCGGGACTGCGTGGCCGCGTCCAGATCGGTGCCCAACTGCGCGAACGCCTCCAACTCGCGGAAGGCCGCCAAGTCGAGCCGAAGACCGCCGGCCACCTTTTTCATCGCCGGCACCTGCGCGGCCCCGCCGACGCGTGAGACCGAAATGCCGACGTTCATGGCGGGCCGTTGACCGGCGAAGAACAAATCGGGTTGAAGGTAAATCTGACCGTCGGTGATCGAGATGACGTTCGTCGGAATGTAGGCCGACACCTCGCCTTCGAGCGTTTCGACGATCGGCAGCGCGGTCAGCGACCCGCCGCCCAACTCGTCGCTCAATTTCGCAGCCCGCTCCAACAGCCGGCTGTGGCAGTAAAAAACATCGCCCGGGTAAGCCTCGCGTCCCGGCGGACGACGCATCAGCAGCGACAACTGCCGATAGGCCGCGGCCTGTTTCGACAAGTCGTCGTAGACGATCAGCGCGTCCTGGCCCTTGTAGGTGAAATATTCGGCCATCGCGCAGCCGGCGTAGGGGGCCACGTATTGCAGCGGCGCCGGATCGCTCGCCCCGGCGATGATCACCGTGGTGTAGGCCATCGCGCCGTGCTGCCGCAGCAGTTCGATCAGCCCCGCCACGGTCGAATCCTTCTGACCGATGGCCACGTAGAAGCACTTCACGCCGGTGTCTTTTTGGTTGAGGATCGTGTCGATGCAAATGGCGGTTTTGCCGGTCTTGCGGTCGCCGATCACCAACTCGCGCTGGCCGCGTCCGATCGGGGTCATCGCGTCGATCGCCTTGATGCCGGTTTGCAGCGGCTGCCTGACGGGCTGCCGGCCCGCCACGCCCGGCGCGGCCGACTCGACCAACCGCCGTTCGGTGGCGACGATCGGGCCTTCGCCGTCCAGCGGATTGCCCAGCGGATCGATCACGCGGCCCAGCACGCCGTCGCCGACGGGCACGGACAGCAGTCGGCCGGTGCTTCGGACTTCGTCGCCTTCGTTGATCTCCAAAAAGTTGCCGAGGATGATCACGCCGACGGAATTCTCTTCCAGGTTGAAGGCCAGTCCGCTGACCGTGCCTTTGGCGGTGGTGAACTCGACCATTTCGCCCGACATGACGCTGGACAGTCCGTACACACGCGCAATGCCGTCGCCCACTTCGGTCACGCGACCGATTTCGCGGATGTCGATGCGCGATTCAAACTGCTCAATTTCCTGTTGGATTACTGAAGCGATCTCGTCGGCTTTGAATTTCATGGTCGCTCTTTTCAATCATCTGTTGACGAAGAATTTCGAGTTCATTGGCGATCGAACCGTCATAGACGGTGTCGCCGATGCGCAGCACCGCGCCGCCGATCAAGGCGGGATCGGTCCGCTGTTGGAAGATCGGCTCTCCGCCGAGCTTGGCTCGCAGACTTACGGCGATCCGCTCGACGGCCGCCGCTCCGATCGGCATGGCGGTGGTTAATTGCACGGGGATGCGGTTGCGGCGCACATCGTCCAAGACGTGCGTCTGATGGTGAATGGCCCGGAGACAATCGAGCCGGCCGTGCCGCGCCACGATCTTCAAAAAGTCGACCACCACAGCCAACGCCCGGCCGCCCAAGACGCGATCGAGCACGGCGGCCTTTTCGTTCGCCGAAACCAGGGCCGAGGCCAACACCGCCTCCAATTTTGGAAACGGGTCGAGCACGTCGGCGACGATCGCGTCGAACTCAGCCAGCGCAGACGCCGTTTGACCGCTCTTTTCGACGGTGTCCAACAACGCCTTGGCGTACACGCCGGCGATGTGTTCGACGCCGACGTCGGCCTCGATTTGGGCCGCCACCTGGGCGTCTTCAGCGGTGATGTCACGCGACTCTGCTGCCATGTTATGCAACCGCGGCTTAGTTTCTGCCCTTGACGAATCCCGCGACGGCCTGTTCGATCAGTCGGGCGTGATCGCCGGCGTTGAGCTTGGCCTGGACGATTTTGCCCGCCAGATCGACGGCCAGCGTCGCACTTTGACCGGCCAACTCCTTGATGGCGGCGGTCGTCGCGGCGTCGATTCGCTTCAGCGCTCGATCGTACTCGATTTGCGCCTCGGCTTTCGCTTTGTCGATCAGCACGCGGCCCGACTGTTCGGCTTGGCGTCGACCCTGATCGAGCAGATCGCGGACCTGCAGGCCGGCCTCGGCCAGTTTGCGTTCGTAGTCGTTCAACAAATCTTTGGCCTTCTGGTTGGCCGTTTCTGCCTGCGAGATCTGGTCGGCGACGTTTTGCTCGCGTTTGTCGAGTCCTTCGGCGATCGGTTTCCAGGCAAACCGCCAAAGGATGAGCAACAGCAACACGAACACGACGCCGGTCCAAAGGGCCAGGTCGCTCTTCCACTCCAAGGGATTCGCGCCCTCGCCGCCCGTCGAGGCGAGCAACAACGCCCAAGCCAATCGAGACGCAATCATGGCAAAAGCACCTTACTTCACGTCAAAACGTTCGAGACACGTCAGGGATACAACATGCACACGGCCAGAGCGAAGAAGGTCACGCCTTCGATCAACGCGGCCGAAATGATCATCGCGGCCTGGATGTTTCCGGCCACTTCGGGCTGCCGGGCCATGCTTTCGACGGCCGTCGCACCAATGCGTCCGATGCCCAAGCCGGCGCCGATGATGACCAAGCCGGCGCCGAACGCGCCGCCGAGGAAGATCGAAAAGCCATTTTGGCTGACCACGCCGGGGGCCTTGGCTGCGACGGGAGCCGGGGCCTTGGCGTCCGCCGCTGCGCCGGGAGCCTGGTCCGCCGCCAACACCGACGCCGCGACCAACAACATCACGACCAGACTCAACACCGCGATTTTCGACAATCTGTTCACGTGAGACGTCTCCTGTGTTAAAAAACGTTGCGGCAGGCCCGTTCCCGCTTAGTGCTGGTGAACGGCCATGCCGATAAACAATGCCGACAAAAACGTGAAAACGTAGGCCTGCAAAAAGGCCACCATCAGTTCCAAAAGATCCAACGCCGTGGCGCCGACGACGCTTACAGTGGTCACGCCGAGCCAAAGCAGCAGCGAATGCGCCGTGGCGGCGATGAAGCCCATGATGACCGCCAGCACGAGATGCCCGGCGAACATGTTGGCGAACAAACGCACGGCCAAGATCAAGTGTTTGACGACGATGCCAAGCACCTCGATGACGAAAATCATCGGCTTGACGAAAATAGCCAACACCCAAGGCACTTCCATGTGCGGCACCTGTCCGAGCCAGAACCGCACGACGCCGAACTTGGCCATGCCCGCCCCCAGCATGACCACCAACGCAACCAAGGCCAACGCGCCGGTGGCGCCCAGCGCTCCGGTCGGCGAACCGACCCAGGGCAATAATCCGCAGAGATTCAAAAACAGAATAAAGAAGAATTGAGTCCACAGAAACGGCAGGAACCGATCGGCGTCATGGCTGCCGATGGCGGGCCGGGCCACTTGGTCGCGGATGAACAAGATCATCACTTCCAACAGATTGCCGAGACGTCCGCGCGGCGGGCGGCCCGACGCGATTTTTCGGGCAAACGGAACGAAGACGGCCACCATCACCACGGCGACGGCCAGTTCCACGACCATGAATTTCGTCAGATGCAGACCGATCGCCTCGAACGGTTGCGGAATAGAAATTTCCCAGCCGAAAGGCAAATGAAATGCCTCGGCGTCTTTCACGTGTCCGATTAGTTCCGACGGGTCAGCCATGGACGTTCCTGACGTTTCGAGCCGCTATCAAAATGATCGGGCGTTCGTGTCGGTGAACGCACGGACGGCCGCCGACGCCCCTTGGCCGTGGAAACTTCTTCATTTTGCTAGACGCTCTTATTCTTTCAACCTTTCGGCGTCGGCCGCACGCGGGTCGACCGGCGGCAACGACAGCGGCAACTCCACGCCCAACGCCAACAGGTAGAAACTAATAAGGTAATAAACAAAGCCGGCTTCGACCAGCCCCGGGCCCCGCAAGCGGACTGCCAAAGCCACCAGAAGTGGTGGTGCTATGCGAATCATCATCGGCAGCAACATGGCGGCCGCACCGACGTTCACCCCGGCGATCCAATGGCTCGTCAACAGGGCCAGCACGGCCGAGACGCCACACGCCCCCGCGGCCAACGATGCGGCAGCCACTCCCGTTCCGCCCGAAAAGTGACGCCCAATCAAAACGGCGCAACCATAAGCGGCAAGCAAAGTTGCGACCAACGCGAACAAGCGGATCGACAGTCGGAAGCGGAAGCGAGGGGTGTTCATCAAGGTGACTTCGGCGGTGGATTATCGCGAGGGTCGTTGGGATGTCGCAGGGGTTCGACGATCCGCAACAGCGACCAAATTCCGGCGCTGACGCCCAAAATACCGCCCAATAACGCAAAAACTCCAGGAATTCCCAGCCGTTGGTCGAGCCAATGGCCTCCCAAAATCGGCAAAACCATCTCGGCCGCGATGCTCATCACGGCGAAGGACCATTCGGTCGCCCGAGCCAACAGGGAACGATCGTCCGGCAATGGGTTCACGTCTAGGGGAGCCGTGATTGGCGATGTTATTGATGCCTAGGTTCATGCGTAGGGAACACCTAGAGACCAATATAGGACAGACGGCTAGCCTATCGCCGGGCGAATCTGTTGTCAATCGCAGCCGCCGAACCGCGACAAAACGCCTGTTGACCGTCGCGGCCGAGTTTGCTATAAGAAAGGATTCATCCGACCCGATCGAAAATCCATCCGAAGGAGCTGTCCGGTGAGTTGTAGCGAACGCAAGAAGGAACTCCGACGTCGTCGGCATCGCACCAAGAAGGTCGCCACGTTTTCTCGAAAACTCAGGAAAGCGACGGTTTCCGAACGCACCCTGATCGCCGAAAAGCTTCGCGCCTTGACGCCGGGCGGCGAGCAGATCATCGCCAGTTGGGACTTGGAAAAGCGATAGCTTCGAATCGAGAAGGCGACGGCCGACAAAGCCCCCGGTTTTCGTGCGAAAGCCGGGGAGCAACGTTCGTCATCTCTCGAAGCATTTTTCGAATTGGGCAATGACGTCGCTCTCGTCCGTGTCCCGGTAAACGACCCACCAGACACCCTCGTGGCTGCAAAAAGCGACCGGTTTGCGGCCTCGCTCCACTTGCACCGGCACCTCGATGCAACGGTGCCATTCGTCGAACTCCTCGGGTGTGAGCACCCGGATGCAATGTTCGGCGCCGACCAGTCCGTCGCGCACTTTGATCCACTGCCCAGCGGCATCGCCGCTTTCCTCGGGCGGCGGTTTGTCGTGGTAATAGTTGGCGATCATGTCAAACAACTGTTCGACGTGATGGTAATCCACGATTCGGCCTCGTTTTTCTGGCGATTTGTCCGTGTGCAGCTCAAGGGGGGGCCGGTTCTTCAACGGCGACGTCACGTGCCTTGAAACCGCTATGGATATTATACCAGCCGCGACTCCCGTTTGCCCATCAAAGAGCCATGGATTGTGCCAAATTCAGCTACGACCCCTTCGTTTCGGTCGAACCGATCTGTACCGAAACGGGCACGTCGATGGCCTTGGCGCCGGTCAAATCCGTCTCGATGTGGAGTTTTGCGTGGATTGCGCCCGATCGGCCGTCGCCCGCCTCAAAACTGACCGGAACCACATGGACGGTGCGAGCATCGTCGCCGGAAAGTTCGCATTGAAATCGCGGATCATCGCATTGGGCCGTCACAATGCGAAACGGCGTTCGACCTTGGAGAACCAGCTTGCGCGTCACTTTGTGGCCGGACTCGGCAACGCCCATCATCAACGGAGAAGGCCGAGCACTGAGAGCCGCGACGACCAGGCCCTCGACGGCGACCGGCACTCGGGCGGCCCGGGCGTCATAGTCATTGGTGACCAACACCAACTGATCGCGGATATAGCCGGCCGGCGCGCCCGGCTTCAGTTGGACCGACAACCGATAACCGACCTGGCCGTCCCCCCGGTTGGTTTCGGCCACCTCGGCTACGACGTTCGGATTGGCGCACTCGACCCGGTTGATTTGCCAGTCTTCCCGGCCGGCGTAACTAACCGCCACGGATTGTTTTGCGCCGCTCCCTTGAAGGATCGACCCGAACGCAACCTCGCCGGGCTGCACCACGACGTCGCTGCGGATGTAGGTGTGGACGTGCAATTGCACTTCGGCGGGAAACGGCTTGTCGAACACCACCGTGATGGTCGCGTCCTTGCGGCCCAAGAAGCCGCGGGTGTCCACCGTGACGAGCACTTCGGCCTTTTCCCAAGTCTTCAACGACTGCCGATTGATCGTCGGCGTCGAACAACCGCAGCTCGACGAGACCGACGCGATATGGGCATCTTCCTCGTAGATGTTTTCGAAGACAAAACGATGTTCCACGTTGGCCCCGCGCGCCACCACGCCGAAGTCGTGCGTCGTGTGGTTGAACATCGCCTGGGCCCAATCTTGAGCCTCGGCGGTCGAAACAGCCAGAGCCAAGACCAACCCAATGATCCATGCCAGCGAATTCTTCATGATTTGCGTCGTTGCGACCGCAGCAGCCCTCTCTGTATTATTAACCCGAAAGATCGTGAACTTTTTCACAAAGTCTGGCGACCAACGGGAGCGGATTGGAACCAATCGAGCGGTAGCCCGTATTGGTTGGCGACTTTGCCGCCCTGTGTGGGTGGCGTGTACAAGCAACTGCCAATATGCCAAAGGCGGCTCGGGTTGTCAATCGCGTCACAAAGCCGCAAGAGGAACGGCTTTGCCGCGGCGAATCGGCAACATTTGTCGGCCCATCCAAAGGCGTCCGCGCGACGGCCGGTCAATGCGGCTCTTGCGACAAGATGCCCAACACGATTTTGCGCAGCTTGGGCTCGGCCTCGTTGGCCGTGGCGACGATCTCCTCGATGTTGGCCGGTTTCAAGGCGTCGGGCAAGCAAAGGTCGGTGATGACCGACAGGCCCAGGACCCGCATCCCGCCATGCACCGCCACGATCACCTCGGGCACGGTCGACATGCCGACGGCATCGGCGCCGATGGCCCGCAAAAAACGATATTCCGCCCGGGTTTCCAGATTCGGCCCCGTCACGGCCACGTAGACCCCGCGATGTGCGGCAAAATTTTCGCGGCGTGCGATCTCCAACGCCCGGCGTGACAACACCGGATCGTAGGGGCGGCTCATGTCGGGAAACCGCGGACCGAGGACGTCGTCGTTCGGACCGATCAACGGATTGCCGTTCATCAGGTTGATATGGTCGTCGATGACCATGATGTCGCCCAACCCGAAGTTCGGATTCATGCCGCCGCAGGCGTTCGAGACGATCAGCATCTCGGCGCCCATCGCTCGCATCACGCGGATCGGAAACGTGATCTGGCGATGCGAATAGCCCTCATACGAGTGAAATCGGCCCTCCATCGCGAGGATCGGGACGCCCTGCAACGTTCCGCAAAGCAATTGGCCCGTGTGGCTGACGACCGTCGAACACGGGAAGTGCGGAATCGAAGCGTAATCGAGCGTTGCTTCGACCTCGATTTGTCCGGCGATGCTCCCCAGGCCCGTGCCCAACACGATGCCCGCGTAGGGGCGTTGGCTCCAATGGGAATGGATGACATCGACGGCTTGTGCGATCTCGGCGGCTAATTCATGCATGGTGGTTGATTTTCCGGCTCAGGGGTCGTCCTCTTCGAGTTCTTCCCCGTTAAAGTTTTCTTCGTCATCCTCGTCAAGGTCTTCGTCGAGATTCTCGTCCTCGTCAAAATCGTCGTCAAAATCGTCGTCGAAGTCTTCCTCGAAGTCGTCGTCAAAATCATCGTCGAAGTCGTCGTCGTCGAACTCGTCGTCCTCGTCGGCCGGGGCTTCGGCCACACAGGTGTCCGACGTGGACGAGTCCAAATCGTACGGTGGGACAAAATCGGGGGCGGTCGACGGCCAACGCCGTGGGGGTTCTTCCCGCAACATGGTCTGGTCCTTGCTCGATGGTTGGAATGGGACGTTCGCTACCGTCGGATTTTGAACCAACCTGCACTCTGTGTCAACAGTTTTTGTGAGCCATCGAACGAAAAACCCAACAAAGGCAACGAAAGACGGTCGGAGGGCAACCGACGGGCCCAACGACGCGGCTGTTTCTGACGAATTTGCCGGTTTTCTCGCCGCAAAACGGTTCTCATGAGCAACCCGGGGCCTCGATAAGACAAAACGCCGCCGAGTTTTTTGGGCGGGGCTTGTCAGAACGGCCATGTTCCGTTATGTTGCCGGCCGAACATGCTCGGGGGCGACAATGGACGGGCTGGCCATTCTTCGGGGGGGCGTCCATGCGCATGTCGGCCCGACGCGGTTTCAGCTTGGTCGAGCTTCTGGTCGTCATGACCATCATCGGCGTGCTGGTCGCCCTGTTGTTGCCCGCGGTCCAAGCGGCCCGCGAATCGGGGCGTCGCATCCAGTGCGGCAACCAAGTGAAACAACTCAGCCTGGCGCTGCATCAGTATGTGCAAGCACGCGGCGTCTTTCCGCCGGGTTGTATTGTGACCCTGGGCACGGCGCCCGGTTGGACGCCCTGGCAAGAGGCCAAGGACACCACCGGCCAGGCCGGGCTGCACGGCACGAGTTGGCTGCTTCAAGTGTTGCCCTTCGTCGAACAACAGTCACTTTTCGAGCGATGGAACTTCAAGAAGAACGTCATGGGCAACGCCGAAATTGCAAAATCCGATGTTCCGGCCTTCTACTGTCCTTCGCGACGCACAGGCATTCGCTTGGAAGATCGATTGCATTTGCCCAATTACGGTTGGCCGGGCGGAGGGAATGATTACGGCGGCTGCATCGGATCGGGCAACGGTTGGACGAACAATTCGTACCGGTATTTCACGACGCCGGAAGACACCCATCCCGAGGAGCACTGGCTGCTTCCGACGCGCAAGGGTATTTTTCTGCCCAACACATCCGCGCGTTTCTTTGATATCCGGGACGGAACGAGCAACACGCTGATGATCGGCGAGTTGCAGCGGCTCGTGTCTCCGCCGTCCGGCGTTTCGAGCGTCGACAGTTGGGCCGCCGGCGGCGTGGCCACGTTGTTCACCGCCAATGACGACGAAAAAAGCAGCTTTTACCAAACCGGCGGCATGAACAACAAATTTTTTGAGTCGCCCGGCAGCGAACATCCCGGCGGCGCCCAGTTCGGCATGGCCGACGGCTCCATTCATTTCCTCGGCGAGTCCGTGGACAAACAGGTCTTTTCCTATCTCGGCTCGATGGCCGACGGCAAAATGACCCAAGTCCCGTAGCGAGGCGAGGTCGTTCCGACAAAACGGGTCCAACAACAACCGATCGGAACGACGCTGTAGAAGGAACTGGTCTCGACCCTTTATGGTTCCCCTGGCAATGCCGGAGACGCACTACGCACCGATTTTGTCTTTGTTTCGGTCACTGCGGCGAGAAGCGGAATCCTCGGCTTTGCCCCATCAACGTCAGCGGGTTTTCGTAGACGACCCGGCGGATCAACGAGTCGGGATGCCCGCGTCGACGCATCGTCATGATGAACCCAGGCACGGCCATCGGATCGGACGGTCCCCAATCGGCCGAGGACGTGACCAAAATCCGTTCGGCCCCATAGCGTTCGATCATGTCGACGGCGCGGTCGGGCGTGGCTTTGGTCGTCGGATACAGGGTGATGCCGGCCCAATAGCCTTCGTCGAGCACCATGCGGATCGTGTGCTCCTCGCAATGATCGATCCACACCCGGCCGTGATCCACGCGGCGGTCGGCCCGCAATAGGTCGAGAATCATCCGGACGCCGCGATACTTCTCTTCCAGATGCGGCGTGTGAAACAACATCTGCTCGCCGCGCTGCATGGCCAGCTCGACCAACTCCGCGAGCGTGGTCATTTCGTTCTTCGTGCATTTGTTCAAGCCGATCTCGCCGATGCCGAGCACGTTGGGTCGGTCGAGAAACTCGGGCAGCATCGCAATCACCTCGCGGGCCATCGCGACGTTCTCGGCCTCTTTGGCGTTCATGCCCAGCCACGCATAATGACGCATGCCGTAGTTGGCCGCCCGCCGAGGCTCCCATTCGGTCAATTGGCGAAAGTAGTCGTAGAAACTGGCCGAGTGGCTCCGGTCGTAGCCCATCCAAAACGCCGGCTCGCCAACGCCGACGCATCCGGCCCGGGCCATCTCCGCCAGGTCGTCGGTCGTGCGGGAAGCAATATGAATATGGGGGTCGAAAAAGTTCATGGGAAGATTTTGGGGATTAACGTAGTTTCACTCATAACGAAGCGATTCGATGGGGTCGAGGCGGCTGGCCTTACGGGCGGGGTAGTAGCCGAAAAATATTCCCACCGACGCGGCGAAAAGCAGCGCAATAATGACGGATTCGACGGAAATCATCAGCGGCCATTTGTCGCCGCTGAGAAACGCATTGGCGGCGTGGGTGGCGCCGATCGCGGCGGCAATCCCCGTCGCGCTGCCGATTACGCCGCCCACGAGAGAGAGCACCACGGATTCCACCAGGAATTGCCGCAAAATGTCCCGCGAACGCGCCCCGACGGCCAGGCGAATCCCGATTTCGCGGGTTCGTTCCGTCACGGAAACCAACATGATGTTCATGATGCCGATGCCGCCGACGATCATGGATACGCCGGCAACCGAACCGAGGATCCACGTCATCACCATGGCGCCGGTCCTAATGGTTCGGATAAGCCGCCATTCATTGCTGATGAAAAAATCGTCCGGTTCGTTATCCTCCAGCCGATGCCGTTGTCGCAGCAACAAACGGATTTCTTTCTTCAGTTCGGGGATCTGCTCGGCGGAGCGCGCCGCAACGTCAAAGCCCCAGATGTTTTGGAACACCGTCCGTTTCATACGTCTCAAGATGGTTGTACAGGGCGTCAACACCAAGTTGTCCCGGTCAAAACCGAACAGATTCGTTCCTTTCATTTCGAGAACGCCGAGGACCGTGAACGGAACGCCCTTGATGCGAATCTCGGCGCCTACGCAATCCGACTCGGGAAAAAGCTTCTTGGCCACGGTTTTTCCGAGAACGCAAACCTTGGCTGCGGTGCGAACGTCGTCGGGCGTGAAAAACGCGCCTGTCTCCATCGCCCAATCGGAAAGCGTCAGATAACTCGCGGCAACGCCGAAGATCACATTCGGCGACCAATTCCGGTTTCCGGCGACCACTTGGCCTTGCGAAAATATCTCGGCCGAGGCCGCCATGGCGCTGGGGCATTCGTCCTCGACGGCCGCAATGTCGTCCATCGTCAACGTGACGGCGCTTTTGGCGCCTCGCCGGACGCCGCCCGTCGTGCGGCTGCCCGATATCACGGTGATCGTCGGATTTCCGCCCAAAAAATGAAACTGCTTCTGAATCACCACGCCGGCCGATCGGCTGATTGAAACCAACAGGATGACGGCGGCCACGCCGATGACGATCCCGAGCACGGTCAGCCCGGCTCGCATCTTGTTTTTCGCCAACGCACGGAAGGCGACTTTCGCGATCATCCAGAGATTCATGCGGGCCTCGCGTCTATCGCGGTTTGATTCCCGTAACCAATAGCTGGCCTTCGCTCAACTTGCCGGAAACGAGCTCGGCGTACTTCGCGTCGCTCAGGCTGGTCACGACCTTGACGGCCGACAGCTTGTCGCCGTCGGTGATCCAGACGTATTGTGTTTTGCGTTCGAGCCATGCGAAAGACGCCTTGTCGGAGGCTTGTGGGCGAGCAAAATACTCGTCGTCGTTTTTTTCTTTCTCTTGATCCTTCTCGGCCATGCCCTCTGCAATCGAACGATCGGCGTCGCGCACCTGTTCGGGCTTGGGATGGAATCGCAACGCCGCGTTCGGAATTCTCAGCACTCCGGCGTGTTTCTCGATTTGGAAGGTCAGGCGGGCCGTCATGCCCGGCAGCAGTTTCAGTTGCGGATTCGGAGCCTCGACCACCACGGTATAGGTGACGATGTTTTCCACGGTGGTCGGCGTCAGACGAACTTCGCGAATTTTGCCCTCAAACTTGTCCTTGGGATACGCCCCCACGGTGAAGGATACCGGCTGGTTCCGCGACTGGGCATCGCGAATCATGCCGATGTCGGCTTCGTCGGCCGTGGCCAAAACATAGACCCTTTTTTCCAGGTCGGGGGCGACCACGAACAAGACGGGCGTTTGATAGGTCGAGGCCAACGTCTGGCCCGGGTCCACTTTGCGGTCCGTCACAATGCCATCGACGGGCGAAACGATCTTGGTGTAGCCGAGATCGGTTTCGGCCTGATCCAGGGCGGCCTTGCTCTGATCGACCGACGCCTTGTAAATAGCCACGCTGGCTTCGGCCGCTTCGTACTCGGATTCGTACTGGTCGTATTCGCTCGCGGAGATGGCGTTTTTCGGCATGAGATCTTTGGCCCGCTTCCAATTTTGATGGGCCTGTTTCAACTTGGCCTTGGCTTGCATCAGATAGGCCTCGCTGGAAGCCAACTGGGCCTTGGCCTGAGCGACTTTGGCCTTGGAAGGCAACGGATCGACCTCCGCGAGGAGTTGCTTTTCTTTGACCTTGGCGTTGAATCCGACATAGACCCGGTGAATCGGCCCCGAAACGAAGGAACCGACTTGCACGCTGAGCACCGGTTGCACGGCGCCGCTTTCCTTGGCGGTGAAGGCGATGTCGCCGCGAGAAACCGGCGCGGTCTGATAAACAATTTTCGCCGCCGGCCGAACATGACGATAGCCCACGACGCCGCCGCCCACCACGATTCCCGCAAGGATGATCCAGAGCAACAAGCGTTTCACGTTATGATCCTTCCGCATGGTGCAAGGCTGCGGCGGCGCTGGCAAAGTCCGTCGAGTCGCAGAGGACACGGCCGTCGCGCAAAACGATGGTCCGATGTGCGTGTCTCGCCACTTCTTGATCGTGTGTCACAAGGATAATTGTAATGCCGTCTTCTTCGTTGAGTTGCCGAAACAGATCCATCACTTCCCGGCTGGTGCGAGAGTCAATGTTTCCCGTCGGCTCGTCGGCCAAGAGAATCGACGGCCGGGAGGCCAACGCGCGGGCGATGGCCGCTCGTTGCTGCTGGCCGCCGGAAAGCTGCGACGGATGGTGGTTCATCCGCGATTCCAGGCCCACCTTTTCCAGCAGTTGCCGGGCAATCTGCCGCCGCTGGCTGCCGCGAAGGTCATGGCGATACAACAGCGGCAATTCGACGTTCTCCAACGCCGTGGTTCTCGCCAGCAAATTGAAGTTTTGAAACACGAAACCGATTTTCAGATTTCGCAAACGGGCGCGTCCGTCGGCCGACATTTTGGCGACTTCCTTGCCGTCGAACAGATAGCTGCCGCTGGTCGGACGATCAAGGCACCCGAGCGTGTTCATCAACGTCGTTTTTCCGGATCCGGAGGGACCGATCAGACTGACGTACTCGCCGCGTTCAATGCCGAGTGAGACTCCCCGCAACGCATGGACTTCGACCTCGCCAACCTGATACGTTTTGCAGACGTCGTGCAATTGGATGAGCTGTTTGGCCGCAACATGGCCGGGCGCGTGATGCAAAAGCGGCGACGCGACCGTCCCTCCGACCGTCGGTTTCGCATCGGGCGGAACGTTGGACTCAGGCGATGGCCGGGAACCGCACCGATAGCCATCCGCAGGTTTCAGAGACATTTTCATCCCCCTTGATAGGGCAACGAAAATGCCAATTGTACCTGCTCGGCGTGATCGGGTGCATGGGACGAGAGGATTTCGAGCGCGCGGCGGATTTGCGGCAATCGGAAATCGGACGGTTCGACGTCTCCCGCCCGATCGAGACGATCCAAAGCCGCGGCCAATTCGATCAGCCGGCAACGAATCCCCAGAAATTCACGATCCATCGCTGTGGAATCGCCGCCGGACTGCATGGGAATTTCCGTGTCTCGACTCTAAGAAAAAACACGTTACATGTGGAACTTGTAATACGTGCCGTTGCCGCCGCTGGGCGTTCGACCGGCCGGCGTTCTCGGCTCGAACGTATTGACGTTGCCGGTCGATTTTCGTTGCGGACCGTCGCTCTTCGGCGAGAAATCCTTCAGATTGGCGTCCAGACCGTAGCGAACGACCGAATCGCTCTTCCAGCCCATTCGCTGGAGCAACTCGGCCAACTCCACTTTTTGCACGCCCAACTGCTGGGCCTCGCTTCGGGTCTTCGCCAGGTCGGCGATCACCGCGGGCTTCGACGTCTCCGTGGGGGCCTCGCCGATGACAAGGAATCGGGTGTTGATCGTCATCTTGCCGACCCGCTTGTCCTTGTCGTTCAGATAGCTGTCGACCTCGCCGCCGTTGAGCCGGATCAAATCGATCAGCGTTTGCACGTCGTTCGTTCCGTCGCCGTCCAGATCGATTTTGCCGGCGATCACAAAATGGCGTTTTTCGCCTCGCGACCAGACGGGCGTGTAGATTTTGTCGCCCGGCATGATCGGGTTGCCCGGCTTGTCGTTGGTGATGCGGGCTTCGGCCAGATGGGCGCCCAGGACGCGAGTCACCTCGATGCTGCCCTTCACGCTGTCGGAGGTCAAATCGTTGATGTTGGCCGGATAGACGCTGAAGGTGATCTGCCGCTGCAACGAGTCGTCGTCGCCCAGATTGATCCACACCGTGCCCGACCGCTGATTGGTCCATCGAACCTCGCCGGTCGGCACGTCGAACTTCGTGGCCGTGCGCGCCTGCAACTCGTCGCCCAAACGCGTGTTGGTCTCCTTGACCTTAGCGTACTGCTTGACGGTGTTCTGTAAGTCCTGCTTCACCTTGTCGATCGCGGTCTTGGCGGTTTTGCTTGCGGTGTCCAGGTCGGTCTTCAGCTTGGCGCTTTCTTGCGTGATGCGTTCGCGTTCGCCCTGGAACTTGGATCGCTCACCGGCCAGATCCTTGCTGGCGTCGTCCGCCGCTTTCTTCAATTCGGCGATCTGCGGCTGCTTGTTCGCCTCGCGGACTCGAAAATCCTCTTCCAACTTTTGAATCTTCGCCTCGGCCTGGGCCAGCGCCGCGTTTTTCTCGTCGATGGTCTTGCCCATTTTCTCCACGAGCGGCCGATAGAATCGCGTATCTTCCGGATAGCTGCCGCCGTACTTCTTCATGTCGTCGGCGAACAGGGTCGACGCAATCGCCTCGACCTTCTCCGTTTTCGCCACGCCAAGCAACCCTTTCAATGTATTGGCGTCTTCTTCATTTTTGGACGCCATTTGCCCCTTCTTCGTCGCTTCGTCGAGATTGGCTTTCGCCTTGATGGCCGCCTCGTCGTATTGGCGATAAAATACATACGTCGTCACGCTCAACAGAATCGTGAGAATGACGAAAACGATCAACGTGATTTGAAGGCCTTGGTTTTCGCGGGCCATGTATCTCTCCTAAACAACGTAACACGACGTCCGACAAGGGGTTAACCTATTGTCTATCCTATCTAGCTTATCAGCCAGTGTCAACGAATTACCACGACGCCTAGATGGGTGGTGTGCAATGGCCCTACCGGGTGTCTATTGCCTCAAGCGGTCCTCAGAACCAAAATAGGCCCCCGTCTATGAACGCCAAACCGCATCGACAAATCGCCTTGCCCGGGTTTGACCCAAAAGGGGAGCCCACGCCGACTGAGCCCGCCGAGGCCGCAACGCCGATTGAGGCGGCGCCAATTTCGACGGAACCGCCTGCCTCGCTGGTCGGCCAGACTGTTTGGGTTATCGACTCCCACTCCCTGATCCATCAGGTTTTTCATGCGTTGCCGGAGATGAGCAGCCCGACCGGCCAGCCCGTCGGAGCGGTGTTCGGATTTACTCGCGATCTGTTCTATCTGCTGGAAGACAAGAAGCCGGACTACCTGTTCTGCGCATTCGATCTGCCCGGCAAAACCTTTCGGCACGCGATATACGACCAATACAAGGCGCAACGGGCGGCGATGCCCGACGACCTGGCCGTGCAGATTCCCGAAATCCATCGCGTGCTGGCCGCGTTGGGCATTCCGGCCGTCGCCTGCGAGTCCTACGAGGCCGACGACGTGCTGGCCACCCTCGCCCGAATGACCGAGCAGCTCGGTGGGCAATGTCTTTTGGTGACCGCCGACAAGGATTGCCGCCAATTGATCACCGAGCATGTGCGGCTTTACAACATTCGCAAAAATGAGACATTCGATCGTGAGGCGTTGCGGGCTGACTGGGGCATCGCGCCCGAACAAGTGGTCGATTTTCAGTCGCTCGTCGGCGATTCGGTCGACAACGTGCCCG
Organism: Thermoguttaceae bacterium; assembly: GCA_039698075.1. Lineage (GTDB taxonomy): Bacteria > Planctomycetota > Planctomycetia > Pirellulales > Thermoguttaceae > JAJFVC01. The sequence goes on from JBDKTJ010000085.1 coordinate 49,511, forward strand.
GCGTGCCGTTGATCGGCCCCAAGCTGGCTCGCCAATTGCTCGAACAATACGGCACGCTCGACGCGGTGCTGGATCATGCGGCCGACGCGCCCGGCGCCAAACGCAAGGAAAACCTCAAAAATTACCGCGATCAAGCGTTGTTGAGCCGGCAGTTGGTCCGACTCGATTCGCATGTGCCGGTGCAGATTGATTGGGCCGCCGGTCGGCCGGGCCGAATTCAACGGGACGCCGCGATGGCGCTATTTCGTGAATACGGCTTTCGATCGCTCGGACAAAAAATTCCCGGTGGTCAGTCGCCAGTGGCCCGTGAAGAAAAAGCGGAGCGTGAAAAAACGCCGGCATCCGCTGAACGCTCTCCTCTCCCCTCTCCTGTCTCCCCTGCGTTCCACTTGGTCGCCACGTCCGAGGCGTTTGAGGCGTTTTTCGCGCAACTTCAACGCCAAACGTCGTTCTCGTTCGACACCGAAACGACCGACGTCCGTCCGCGTTGGGCCCAGTTGGTCGGCATGTCATTCGCCTGGAACGACCAAGAGGCGTGGTATTTGCCGCTGCGCGCGCCCGAGGGCGATCCGCATTTGGATCCCGAGAAGACGCTGACCGCGCTGCGACCGATCCTCGAAAATCCCAAGGTCGAAAAAATCGGCCAGAACTTGAAGTACGACATCATCGTGTTGCGCGGGGCGGGCGTCCGTCTTGCCGGCGTGAGTTTTGACACGATGGTGGCCAGCTATCTGCTCGAGGCTGGAAACCGCAATCACAATCTCGACGATCTGGCCCTGGCCTACTTGGGCCACGAAACGATCAAAATCTCTGAGTTGATCGGCAAAGGCAAGGATCAGATCCGCATGGATCAGGTCCCCGTCCAAAAAGTGTCGGACTACGCCGCCGAAGACGCGTGGTTGCCGATCCGCTTGCGGCCGATCTTGGCCCCGAAGTTGAACGAGTCCGGACTGACCGACCTGTTCCGTTCGTTGGAATTGCCGCTGATCGACGTGCTGGCCGAAATGGAATACAACGGCATCCGAATCGACGTCGAGCGATTGGCCGAGTTGAGCCGCCGCTACGGTGAGCGTTTGGAGACGTTGGAGCAAGAGATTCATCAGATGGCGGGCCGACCGTTGAACATCGCCTCGCCCAAGCAGCTTCAGGCGTTGCTGTTCGACGAGTTGAAGCTGCCCGTGGTCAAGAAGACTGCAAAAACCGGCGCCAGCACCGACGCCGAAGTGCTCGAAGAGCTGGCCCGACTGCATCCGCTGCCCGCCAAAATCCTCGAATACCGCCAATACGCGAAACTCAAAAGCACGTATGTCGACGCGCTGCCCGAGATGGTGTGTCCCGCGACTGGACGGGTTCACACATCGTTCAATCAAGTCGTGACGGCGACGGGCCGGCTCAGCTCGAATGATCCCAACTTGCAAAATATCCCGGTCCGAACCGAAGAGGGCCGCGAAATCCGCTCGGCCTTCGTGCCGGGCCAGTCGGGTTGGACGTTGTTGGCGGCCGACTATTCGCAGATCGAGTTGCGAGTGCTGGCCCATTTTTCGGGCGACCAACAACTCAGCGACGCCTTTGCGAGGGACGAGGATATCCACGCCAGGGTGGCAAGCCAAGTGAACGGCGTCCCCCTCGACCAGGTTACTTCTGAGATGCGTCGGGCGGCCAAGGCGGTGAACTTCGGGGTGATCTATGGCCAGAGTTCGTTTGGGCTTTCCCGGGCGTTGGGCATCGAGCAAGAGAAGGCGGCGAATTTTATCAACAGCTACTTTGAGGGATATCCCAAGATTGACGAATTTTTGGAGCAAGTACTAGCGGATTGTCGTGAAAAGGGGTATGTTGGAACGATCCTGGGGCGTCGCCGTGCGATCAGCGGCGTGCGCGTGGGGGCGGGTCGGCAGCGCAACCTGGCCGAGCGCACGGCCGTGAATACGGTGATCCAGGGTTCGGCGGCGGATTTGATCAAATTGGCCATGGTTGCCATCCACCGCCGATTGCAAGCGGAACGTTCGCCCGCGCGGATGCTGCTTCAAATCCATGACGAGTTGATCTTTGAAGTCCCTTCCGATCAACTTCACCCCCTGGCCGAACTTGTCCGGGAAGAGATGGTCGGCGTCTATGCGTTGAATGTTCCGTTGAAAGTGGACCTGAAAGCCGGCCCCAATTGGGCTGCGGCGGAAGAAGTGGAGAGTGAATAGTGGAGAGTGGAGCGCGGTCGATCCGGAGTCTTCCGGTTGCCAGCCGCCAGCCGCTTGCCACTAGCCACTAGTGCATGCGAATCATCGGCATCGTAGGCGGCGTGGCGAGCGGCAAGAGCGCGGTGGCCGAGCATATGCGTCGCTTGGGCGCGGCGGTGATTGACGCGGACCAACTGGGGCACGAGGCGTTGCGATTGCCTCGCGTTGAGGCGGCCGCGCGACAACGTTGGGGCCAAGCGGTGTTCGGTGACGATGGCCGGATCGATCGGGCCCGATTGGCCGCGGTCGTTTTCGGCGCCGATTCGAAGGCCGAGCGAGAGCGAAAATACCTGGAAAAGTTGACTCATCCGGAGATTGCCCGACGACTGTGGCAGCAGGCCGTGGCCGCGTCGTCCCGGGTTCCGCTGGTTGTGTTGGACGCCGCGTTGCTGACCGAAACCGGCTGGGACAAATGGTGCGAAAAAGTGGTGTTTGTGGACGCGCCGCCCGAGATGCGGCAGCGCCGGACGGCTGCGCGAGGTTGGGATAAGGAGGATTTTACCGCCCGTGAGGGCGCCCAGGATTCGTTGGACCGAAAACGCGAGAGAGCCGATGTGATCATAGATAACTCCGGTCCTCTCGAGCGGACGCAAGCTCAAGTCGAGCAGTTTTGGGCGTCCCTTGTCCATTGATCCCGCCGCCACGCGTTCGCGCCCGTTGCAGCCCGCAAGCGTTCGTGTGATACAAGTTTCCATCTCGAAGACTCATCCCTCCGCCGACGCCTTCCGTGCGACGGCTACCGGAACGATTTAGGAGCAGAGCAGAAAAATGACCCAAGGTCCATCCGAAGCTCAACCGGAGAAGCAGCCGCGTCCCGATATCGACGACCCGCAGCTTACGCAATCCGTGAGCGAGGCCCTGCGCGATTTGGATCGCGAGGAGCCGCTTTCCCTGGCCGAGGAAATCGCATCCGAAGGCCGGGCGGCGCGCGATTCGCTCCGCGACCGCTACGAAAAAATCAAGCAGTCCGGCGACACCTACATCGCCGAGTTGCAGCGGATGTCGATGGCCGAGTTGATCGAGACCGCCCGAGACGAAAACCTCTCCGACTACGCCGGCGTCAAACGCCAGGACTTGATCTTTCGCATCCTCAAGGAGCGGGTCAAGCTCAACGGGTTGATGTACGGCGAGGGCACGCTCGAAGTACTGCCCGACGGGTTCGGGTTTCTTCGCAGCCCCGACTACCATTACCTGTCTTGTCCCGACGACATTTATGTCTCGCCGAGTCAGATCCGCCGCTTCGGGCTGAAGACCGGCGCGACCGTTTCCGGCCAGATCCGCCCGCCGAAAGAGAACGAGCGATATTTCGCCCTTCTGCGCGTCGAGGCGATCAACTACCAAGACCCCAACCTGCTGTCCAACAAGATCGACTTCGAGGAGTTGACGCCGCTCCATCCCGACACTCGCATCCGCATGGAAACGACGCCCGAGGAAGTCGAGATGCGCGTGGTCGATCTGATCGTGCCGATCGGATTCGGCCAGCGCGGGCTGATCGTCAGTCCGCCGAGGGCCGGCAAGACCATCTTGATGCAGAAAATGGCCAAGGCCGCGATCAAGAACTATCCCGACCTGTACGTGTTCATGCTGCTGATCGACGAGCGGCCCGAGGAAGTCACCGACATGGAGCGCGAGGTGAAGGGCCCGAACTGCGAAGTGGTCAGCTCGACGTTCGACGAGACCGCCACCCGTCACATCCAAGTGTCGGAAATGGTGCTGGAGAAAGCCAAGCGTATGGTCGAGTACGGCCACGACGTGTTGATCTTTTTGGATTCGATCACGCGATTGGCCCGGGCGTGGAACACCGAGTGCCCACCGTCGGGCAAGCTGCTTTCCGGCGGCGTCGATGCGAACGCCTTGACGCGACCCAAGCGATTTTTCGGCTCCGCCCGAAAGGTCGAGGAAGGCGGGTCGCTCACCGTGATCGGCACCGCGTTGGTCGACACCGGCAGCCGCATGGACGAAGTGATTTTCGAGGAGTTCAAAGGCACCGGCAACCAAGAGATCGTGCTCGACCACGCAATGGTCGATCGACGCATCTGGCCGGCCATCGACATCAACCGAAGCGGCACGCGCAAGGAAGAGATGCTGATGGATCCGGAGGAATATCGCCGCGTGTCCATTTTGCGTCGCGTGCTGAGCGACATGAATCCGCCCGACGCGATGGACCTGTTGGTCGGACGACTGCAAAAGTCCAAGAGCAACGCGGAATTCCTGATGAGCATGAACATGAAGATGTGAGAAGAAGGAGTTGGGAAACAGGAACCGGCATAAAACGTTGTCGGCCAGTGTCCTAGCCCCTTGTCCCTAGCCCCTTGCCCCTTGTTATGCCAAACGTTTACGAAGGAAACACGACGGCGACGTCCGGTCGATTTGCGATCGTGGTGTCGCGATTCAACGAGTCGATCACCTCGCGGCTTTTGGACGGCGCGGTGCAGACGCTGTTGGCCCGCGGCGTGGCCGACGATCGGATCGACGTGGCCTGGACGCCCGGCGCGTTTGAAATTCCCACCGTGGCGAACCAGTTGGCCGCCGGCGGTCGCTACGCGGCGGTGATTTGTCTCGGAGCGGTCATTCACGGCGAGACGCCGCACGATCAGCACATCAATCGGGCGGTCAGCTCCGCGCTGTGCGAGATCGGAGTCCACTACGGATTGCCCGTGTTGTTCGGCATCCTCACGTGCGACACGCTCGATCAGGCGGTCGCTCGATCGGGCGGACAGGCGGCCACCACCGGCAAGGACGGGCCCGAGGTCCACTTGGGCAACAAGGGCGTCGACTGCGCCAACGCGGCGTTGGAAATGATTGATTTGATGGCAAAGTTGCCGAGATGAAAAAATAGAGCGTGGCCGGTGGCCGGTGGCCAGTGGCCGGAGAAGACACACCTGCTGATCACGGACCACTAGCCACAGACCACTACAATGTCTCGTCGCAGCCGGGCTCGAGAAGTCGCGTTTCAAGTCCTTTATGAGGACGATCTGAATCCACGTAATAATCCGGCGGTCGGCGACCAATGGATCGACCAGCGTCTCCAGGCCGACGATCTCCGGACGCTGGCTCGGCGGCTGGTCAGCGGCGTCCGGCAACATCGCGAGGAACTCGACGCCCTGCTGGAGCAGACGGCCGCGAATTGGAGCTTGCACCGCATGGCGGCCACCGATCGCAACGTGCTAAGGCTTGGGGCCTACGAGATTCTGCACGGCGACACGCCCGAACGCGTCGCGGTCGACGAGGCCATCGAGTTGGCCAAACGGTTCGGCTCGGCCCAGTCGTCGCAATTCGTCAATGGAATTTTAGACAAGGTGATGCACAGTAAGAAGGAGAGTGGCCAGGGGCCGGTGACCAGTGATCCGTGAAGAACGATTTCACTGACCACTGACCACTGACCACTGACCACTGACCACTGACCATGGGCTTATTCGACCAATTCAAAAAAGGTCTCCAAAAGACCAAGCAACTACTGAAAACCGACATCCGCGACTTGTTCAAGGCGGAAGGCCGGCTGGTTGACGATTCGTTTTGCGCCGAACTGTTCGAGCGACTCATCAAAACCGACATGGGCGTCGACGCCGCTCAACAGATCGTCGATGAAATCGGCCAGGAGTTTCGCGCCCGGGTCGTGCATGAATCGGAGGTGATCGAGCCGATCAAAAGTCGCCTGAAAGCGATGCTCGCGCAACCGGCCGAGCCGATCC
>JBDKTJ010000086.1:0-25344 GCA_039698075.1 Thermoguttaceae bacterium
TGGCCGTCGGACGAGGCAAACCAATCGTTCACGTAGGGCTTGGTTCGATCGTGATACGGCATGAAAGGACATGCCTTGAGCGTGTTGACTTCGCGATAGGTGAAGTTGCGGAAATACTTGATCCGCGCCTTGCACAGGTCGCCCCAAAAATACTCGTCGCCCTCCACGTGTCCCGAAAACTTCTTGTAGTTGTGAAAACGGGTGAGGCCATTGTAGACCCATCGACGCCAGCCGGTCAGTCTTGCGTCCGCCCAGTAGATCGACTCCTCGACGCCGGTGTGGTTCGCCGCCGTTTGGGGATTGCCGCCGAATAGCTCGACAAACTTGTCCAACGCGGCGCGGATCTCCTCGCGAGGAAGCCCGTGCCAACTGCAATTGTGAAATCCGATCTCGAATCCCCGCGACTGCAAGTCTTTCGCCCACCGCAGGTAGTCGGGATTCTCGCAACTTTGGCCGACGCAACTGCCGCGGTTCGGGTCGCCCTCGACCACCCACACCGATTTCGTCGTCCGAAACCCGCAATCGGCGAGAAAGGCATAGACCGGGCCGACGTTTTCCACGGTGGCGTTGTCCGTGTCGTCGAAAATGGTGAAGGCAAACCGTTTGCCGTCCGGCCAAGTGATTTTTGTGGACATTCCCTGGGTCCTGTTACTTTCCATATCGTTGGCACAACTCGCGGACCACCGCCGCGACGTAACGATACTCGTCTTCACGCATTCCTTGGAACAACGGCAACGTCACGCGACGGAGCCATTCGGCCGACATCGCCGGCAACTGATCCGGCCGCCAGTGAAACGTCTCCTCGTAATACGGGTGCAGATGCAGCGGCCGCCAATGGACCGAGCAGCCGACGCCCCGCTCGCGCAGTTGCACCATGAACTCGTTTCGATCGATCGACAGCCGCTCGAGCCGCAGCCGGATCGGGAACAGGTGCCACGAATGAATCCGATCGGCCGGGTCAATCGGTAATTCGATCTCCGTGACGTCGGCCAGCTCCTTGCGAAAAAACCGTGCGATCGTCTGGCGTTGCTCTCGCATGGTTTCGGCCCGGGCAAGCTGATGAATGCCGATCGCCGAGGCGATGTCGGTCAGGTTGTATTTGTAGCCCGGCGCCGCGATGCGGTAGTCCCATGCGTGATTGCCGGCGTAGCGTTTCCAGGCGTCGTGCGACAGGCCGTGAAGCGACATCTGTCGGATGCGCGACGCGATGGCTTCATCGTCCGTCACGGCCATGCCGCCCTCGCCGGTCGTCATGGTCTTGTTGGCGTAGAACGAAAAGCACGACACGGCGGCCGTGTTTTCACCGCAACGCCGCCAGTCGGTCGATTGCCCTTTCGGACGATACGCGGCGGGAAAGGCGTGCGCCGCGTCTTCAACCACCCACAAACCGTGCCGCTGGGCAAACGCCTGAACGGCTTCCATGTCCATCATCAGCCCGGCCACATGGACCGGCATGACGCCCACCACCGGCAGCGACGCATCGAGCGGCGTCCGGCCTTTGCGCAGTTGCTCGATCTTGCGTTCGGCGTCGTCCAGATCCATATTGAGCGTGACCGGATCGCAATCGACCAGAAGCGGCATCGCGCCGAGATAACGCACCACCTCGGCCGTCGAGGCGAAAGTCATCGTGGGCACCAGAACGGCCTGGCCTGCTTTGAGCCCGAGCGCTTCGACCGCCAGATGCAGCGCGGCGGTGGCCGAGTTCAACGCCACGGCGTGTTTGCCATGCACGGCCGCCGCGAATTCGCTCTCGAACCGCTTCGTGCGAGGTCCGGTCGTCAACCAGCCCGAGCGAAGGCAGTCGACGACTTCGTTGATTTCCGCATCGGTGACCGACGGACGGAAAAAAGGAACGTTCATGCTCGACGCTTGATCGCCACTCATGTTGTTTTTGCGTCCTCCGACGACTTGCGAGGCACGCGGTCGCCAATGAGGCGAAAGATCGTGCCGAAAATGATGAAAAGGTCAAGCCAAAACGATCGCCGTTGGACGTATTCCTTGGCGAGTTGAATTTTCTCGGGCAACACCCGCTCGACGTATTCCTTTTCGGGGTCGGCGGCCGCGGCCAACACGTTCGATTCGTCGCGATACTTGATCGAGGCCAAGTCGGTGACGCCGGGCCGAACACGAAGGATCTCTTGGTAGTCGTCGGCGAACATCTCGACATACTTCCGCACTTCGGGCCTCGGGCCCACCAGACTCATGTCGCCCTTGAGCACATTGATCAGTTGCGGCAACTCGTCCGTCTTGGTTTTGCGCAGCAATCGTCCGACCCGGGTGATGCGAGGGTCTTTGCCGACGGTGATTTGTCCGCCAAGTTTTGGAGCGTTCTGCACCATCGTTCGGAACTTCAGGATGAAAAACGGCTTTCCACCGCGACCCATGCGTTCTTGCCGGAAAAAAACCGGTCCCGGCGACGACAACCGCACCGCCGCCGCCGCCGCCAAAAGGAACGGCGAAATCAGAAGTAAACCGACGGCCGAGGCGCCCATGTCAAAAAGTCGTTTTAGCACGATCGAAAACCTGTCGTCGTCCGTTCCTAGGAAATGGGCTGCGCGTATCGCCGCAAAAACTCCAAAGCCTTTTCCGCAATCCGCCGCGTCACTTTCAGATGCGTCGGAAGATTGACGACTTCTCGGGCGGCCCGTTCCGACTCGGGACACATGCCGTCTTCGTAGCCGAAATCCTGCTGTCGGGTCCCTTCGGGATGCAGCGGGCACTCGAACCACGAGCCGATCTCCACGCCTTTGCGGACCGCCAGCCGCACGATTTCGCCTTTGTTCGCCACGCGGACCGGATACCGCAACAGCGGCTGCCGTTCAATGCCAGGCACGTCGAGCGGTTTGAGGCCGATCTTCGACAGCTCGCCGTCATAGAACGCCGTCATTTCCGTGCGATGTCGGATGTTTTCGTCGACGCGAGCGATCTCGCGCAGCCCGCGTCGGATCTGGCATGGGGCCATCGCCGTGAAATAGTCGTCCGGCATTTCACCGCGGAGTTCTTGCGTCGAGGAGCTGCCCCGCATCAGTCCCAAACGGACAAACGCTCGGTAGATCAGCATCAGCAACATGGCCGTCGAAGGCCGCACCAAGAGGTCGTAGGCCGCGATTTGGCAACGCAAAATCAGGTTGGTTTTTCCAGGTGGCTGTCTCAGCTCGTGCTCGACGATGTGCGCAACGGCCTCGGCCAGCGCGTCGTCGTTGACCAAAAGCATGCCGCCCAGGCCGGTCGAAAACGGCTTGTTCCATTGGCCCGACATGAATGCCATCGCCCCAAACGTCCCGCAAAGTCGGCCGTCGATTCTTGTTCCGAGCGTATGGCAACAATCTTCGATGATTGAAATCCGTCGCGGATCGGTCCAAGCCTGAATCGCAGCCATGTCGCACGGAATGCCGTAGGTGTGTTGGACGATCAAGGCGGCCACGTCGGGCGATGCCGCGGAGTCCAACAGCGACGGATCGATGTTGTAGGTTTTGGGATCGATGTCGACGTAGCCCGGCGTGAGCCCGGCGTATTGGACCGCCGAAGGCACGACCATGCAGGTGTAGCCTGGCATGAGGATTTTGGCGCCTCGCGGCAACCCCATCGCTCGCAGACCCGCGTAAAGTCCGACGCGGCCCTTGGCGAAAAGAAAACATCGCCTTGCGTTGAAAAAGGCCGCGATCATTTCGGCGAACGTGTTGACGCGATATTTCATTTCAGCGGACGATTTGCTTGGCGTCATCCATCCGATCCAAAAACTGCCTCGCCAATGCGGCGTAGGTCAGACGCTCAACGACATACTGCGTGCCTCGTTGCCCCATGGCGGCCCTCTCCTCCGCCGTGCATTTGGTCGCGAGCCACCGAATGCTTTCTGCGATGGCCGACGGATTGGCCGGGACGCAGGAAACGCCGCACCGCGAATCCGCCACCAGATCGTTGCCGGCGTCCACGGCATGGATCACCGGTTTGCCCGACAACATGTAATCCATCAACTTGTTGGGACTGATGCCGTAACGGTACAGCGGGATCCGGTTCCAGCCGAGGAACAAGGCGTCCATTTGTGCAAGAATCGCCGGCACGACCTTTTTGGGCACCGGCGGCAGGAAGACCGCGTTGTCCGCGCCGCGTTCCTTGGCCTTCGCCTCCAATCGTGACTTTTCCGGACCTTGGCCGACCAACACCAACGCGACGTTCGACGATTTCAACATCGCCGCGCTCTCGACCAACGAATCCAAGGCGTTCGACAGGCTGTGTTGACCGACGTATCCGACCAGGAATCGCCCTTCGGCCTTCAATCGCGCGATCGTCGAGGCGTATGCATCGGGCAACGACTCGGGCGAGGCCGCGATTTCGTCGAGGTCGATCCCGTTCGGCACGCACGCGAACTTGCCGGCGTCGAATCCGCGCTCGCGCAGATAGTCGTCGACTTTCGGCAGCACGGAGACGATCTTGTCGGCGCGACGATAGGCGTAATTCTCGACCCTCTGAAGCCACATCACGAAGGGATGCCAACGCGACATGCCGCCGACATCCACAAGTGACAGCGGCCAAAGGTCGCGGACCTCGAAAACTAATTTAGCTTCGTACTTTGCGGCAATTCGCCGGGCGGGATAAATCACCAGCGGATGGGGCGACGAGGCAATGACGGCGTCGGGCTTCACGCCGTCCAACACCTCGGCCTCATGCCGTCTCATCTGTCGATTGAACGCCAGCATGTTGAACACGCGACCGACGCCGTTGCCCTCGTAAGCCGGCGTCTTCAGCCAGACGTAGCGAACGCCGTCGATGGTTTCCTCGCTCCAATCGCCATCCACGCCGGGTTGTTGAATCCGAAGGTGCGAAAACGACGCGGCCGCGATCGTCACGTTATGGCCCATACGCACCCATTCTCGCGCGAGATAATAGGGGCGATACTCCATGCCGTATTTCGGCGATCCGGCGTAGTGATTGATCAGGAGGATGTTCATTTTGACAGGATGGCTTCATAGATCGCAAGTAATTTGGCCTCCTCGCGATTCCAATTGAACTTTTCAAATACGGCGCGTTTTCCAGCGTCGCCCATCTCTTGCGCCAGTTTGGGATTTTTGACAATCTGTTCGAGAGCATTAGCGATGCTGTTCGGGTCCGTGGGATCCACCGCGATTCCAGAGCCGCTCGCTTCGGCAACTTCACGATAGCTGGGAAAGTCGGAATAGATGAAAGGCAGCCCGTGGGCCATGCATTGAAATAGTTTTATTGGCCAACCGATCATATTGTTTTTGTACGGCAGGTAGGTTACCAAGCCAATACCGGCTGCCTGCATGAGTGCTTGTGCGTCGGATGGCGCGAGACATCCGTGATAGGCAACGAGGTCCGATATTCCGAGCCGCGACGCTTCTTCAAGCAACACGGCGACAAAACTTTCGGCGTCAGGGCCGGCAAGTTCCAGTCTCACCGTCACGCCGCGAGCCTTCAGAATGCCTATGGCTCGGACGACCTCCAAAAGCCCGCGGATGGGACTGATGGCGCCGGTAAAAACGCAGGTGTTGGCGTCTCGTGGCACGGGTGGCATATTTTCCCAGACTGAAAGATCGGGAAAATTGGCAACCACATGAACCGATGTCGCATACTTGCGGTAGTATTGGGCAATCGGCTCCGTGACGGCAATCACGGCGGCACAGCGACGAACGAGCCGTCGCTCATGCCAATCCCACACGAGTCTCACTCCACCACGAAGATGCTTGGGAATCCACGTGGAATCCATGAGCATGTCGCGATATGATTCGTGGGCGTCCCAGATCACGGGGCGAGTTCCAGCGGCCTTCATGGCGGGCGCCAAAAGGTCGGGTTCGTGAACATGAAATAGATCGGGAGCTAGGCTGGCCGCCATCCGCCCCACCATGGCGCATCTTGCATAACGCCGCCACCGTCCCTTTGCGAAGGGGATGGCATGAATCTGAACCCCCCGCGAAGTATACTCGGCGGCCTCTTTCTGGGATGCAATCAGATGCACGTCGTATCCCGCCCTCGCCAGACTAACGCATTCGCGAGCAAAGACGCGGTCGTCGCTCACGGCGTGACCGGAACAAAGATGGCATATGCGAATGGGCCGGGTCATCTGTCCTCCTGCTGGATAGGCGATAACGCAAACTTCTATGGCTTCCGGTTGATGGCGGAAACTAGAATATCTACGATTCGTTTGGCTGCGAAACCGTCGCCATACAGGAAGGGATGATTGCGTGGACGCGATTGTTCAACATCTTCCAATGCCGACAACATTTGTCCGGAGTCGGCGCCTGCTAGACGATTCCAGCCTGACTCAACCGTCTCCACCCACTCTGTTTCGTCTCGCAGCGTGACACAAGGCACGTTCAGATAGTAGGCTTCTTTCTGGATGCCGCCGGAATCGGTCAAAATCGCCGCCGCGTTCTGTTGCAATTCGAGCATATCGAGATATCCGAGCGGTTCGATAACCTTGATATTGCCGCCGCTTAACTCGGCCTCAAGTGCGCATCGTTTTACGGCAGCCTTAGTGCGCGGATGCAACGGCAAGACTACCGGACGCGGCGCACAAGCGAGTCCTTTCAGAATAGCCGCCAACCGTTGTGGATTATCGGTGTTCGCTGCCCGATGCACCGTCGCCGCGAAATACTCGCCTCGTTCTAGTTTGAGTGATTCGAGCACCTTCGATCGCTCCCGGGCTAGTGGCGCGAACAGCCGCACGCTGTCGGCCATAATATCGCCCACGTCGTATACGCCCGCGGTGATTCCCTCCGTGGCTAGTTGCCGGACGGACACTTGGGATGGTGTGAAAAGCCATGTCGAAAGATGATCGGCCACCACACGGTTGATTTCCTCAGGCATGCGACGGTCGAAGCTTCGCAAGCCGGCTTCGACATGCGCTACGGGGATATGCAATTTTGCGGCAGCCAGTGCTCCGGCCACGGTGGAGTTTGTATCGCCGTAGATGATAACCGCGCTAGGCTTCACTTCCTCGAGCACCTGCTCGATCTGCACGAGCATGGCGGCCGTTTGCGCTCCATGAGATCCGGAGCCGACGCCAAGATGTTTATCAGGCAGGGGGATATTCAGTTCGCGGAAAAAAATATCCGACATGTTCTCATCGTAGTGCTGCCCGGTGTGGACAAGAATTTCGCGGTGTCGGAGTCGCAACTCCATACTCAAAGGCGCAGCCTTGATAAATTGCGGGCGAGCGCCAACGATCGTCACAATATTCATGCCAGCCTCGCACGGTTGAGAGTTGATGGAGAAGAGTTGTTCTTGTTGTGAACTACAGGGATGTGGGAAAAAAACGCCAACACGGGCACCAGCCAGAAACCACCCGTCATCAAGAGCACTGTCACGGTCGTCTCCGATCCCTGAATGGCCCTGTTGGCAAAGAAAACAACAAATGGCAACAGCGCAATGGTGGGACGTCGAAGAAAAAGAAGAAATAAGTCGAGACACAACATGCCAATTACGGTGACAGGAATTCCGAAAAGCCCCATCATCTTATAGTACTCAAAAACCGCCGTGGCATTGCAGTATTGGCCGGCGTACAAGTACTCGTTGCCGATTCTTGCCTGGAGTGATTCCCCTTCAGCCCCCATCATTGCCGCAAACAGCCGGAAACCACTTGCTCCGGAGTACCCCGTGGCCTGCGCGTCGTAAACATAGAGAATTCCCATTTGGTTGGGAACCTCGAAGATGCGGTGGAGAATAAGAGTGTTGATATATTCGAAATGTCTGTCCAATGTCCAATCTTGTCCCTCGCGAACGAGTGAAAGGTATGCCGGGGCTGCGAACACTACGATCATACCGATGGCGAGCATGACCTTGGATGGCATGCGACGCTTCGCGCAATAGTACGCTCCGAGGACTGTAAGAGTAACCAGCGTCAGCCCTCCACGGTTTCCAGTGAATGCCAAGGCGACAAATCCGACGCAAATACTAAACACGGTTAAAGGCGACTGGAACACGCGGTTTTTGTGGTACACAAAACTAAAAATCGAACCAAAAATAAGCAAAACCGAGAAGATGTGGTAACCCCAGCTTAAGAAGTAGCCGATGGCTCGGTTATCCACCGATTGCCAGGTAGACGCCCTTGCCACATTGATTTGAGTGGGATCAAAAAAGAGGGCATATAATCCGCTTTGCTTGAACGGCGTATACATACAGTAGACAACAACCGTCAAGATCGACATGACGAGGCAGAATATCATAAGCCCTGGCGGCCATGCGTGCGTTCCCCAAAGCTGTGTCTTGAGTCGGGCCGCAAACTCTTGCAACATGGAATCCCTGGCATATGACAACGGAATCGCCGCGGCAAGGTATAGGAAGGGGAATAGTTGCGTCACAGCGATAAAGGCCCAAGGATTCTGCAGGTTTTCAGAGGCCCATTGAACAAAAAACAACGCTGGCAACTGAATGCGCAGGCAAATCAGCGAAAAGATGATCAGCGACGGCTGAAAGAGCCAGTAACGCTTTCTCAGCCAAATATAGCCCAGCGCCAAAATCGAAATGGTAATCGACGAGAGACACACCCACGTCATAAGCTGGTCCATGGGAGGAGGGGCCAGCATGTAATCCAGCGTGAATATTTCTTTGTTCATACGCTACTTATCGATAGATGTTGCGAGTTAATGCGATGACGGTGAAGTGGTCGGTTCCATGATGCGGGCGACAATGTCACCGATTTCTCTGTCGCCCAACCCCAACCGTTCCAAGGTTCGGCCTTCACGCCAAAAGTCCTTCTTCAGGAGCGATCCGGCGATGTTCACCAGCGAATCGGTGACGGGCGTGGCAATGCCGCATTTCTCGCCGAGAGAACTCATTAAACACAGGCCCATTGGCACGTCTTCATTGACATACCTCGTATCCAGACTCGCCGGCCCTTTGGGGCTGCTGTTGGCGTAACTGCGAAAGACCTCTAGACCGTCTTGTGTCAGATCATCTTCGTTGCGAAACTTGCAGGCGTCGACGTAATCGAGGCGAGAGCAGCCGACGCGTTCGAGAATGGCGTTCTTTTCTTTGTCGAGCGACGTGACGACATTCCAAACAGACGGGCTGAACGCCTCTTTGTACATCCAGAACTCGCCTTTGCTATACTCGATGCGGCTGGCGGACATGATCGTGCCCAGCGTATGTACGATGAGATTGGGATTGTGGAGCGACGACTCAATGATGTGTTTTCGTGTATAGCGGTAGGTGTCGAACAATTGGGCGGCGATGTCGATCCCCTCTTGCGACCTCGTCGCTGGCAACATCGCCAAGGCGTTTCGCACGTTCTTGAACAAGATGCGAACAACTCCGTCCTCGGTGATTCGGGCGTCGATGGCCGTCGACTCGCCCTCGGCAAACAGCACCTTCGACGATCCACAACGTCGCTGAAAATAGAGACTGCCCATGTATCCCGGCACGACGAAGACCATCTGACAGTTCGCCAGCAATGGACCAATCCGGTCAGCCAACGCCTCGTGTTGGAGAGACTGGGTCAGGATGAACGCCACATCGGCGCCCGCCAGGGCCTCCTTCTCGTCCCGCGTGGCCAAATCAAGTTCGGCGAAGCCGCGTTTTCCCTGTGCGGTATCGTCCACGTAGTGAATTCCCCCAGTCTTGACGACTGTGTCAAAGCTCGTTTCATGCATGGAGTGCGACGTCTTAAGCAGCCGGACTCGATGTCCTTTTTCCACGAGCTTGCAGGCATGCGCGTAGCCGGAATTGCCCGCTCCAACAATAGCGACAATCATGTCATTTTCCCTTCGTAGTCAAAAAAACGAGCGAAGGTCGCTCAGCTTGCCTGTTCCAAGTCGGTTTGATCTTTCTATAACGTTCTACGGACGTCGGCGAGATAGGCCAACGCGAGCGCCCCCAACGAGTCCACAAGACACACAGGATAGTGACGGAATCGTGAGGCGAACGCGGCCGCCGCCGGAGGCAGTCCGTCGAAAATGCCGCCGTGTTCGTCCAACAGTTCGCCCAGGGTTCTCGTTTTCGCCTCCGCTTCGCTGCTCACAAACCATTCAAAAAACCGAAGCGGCTTGAACGCCCGCTGCATATAACCCGACACGATTCGCCAATGCGATATATGGGGCAACAACGTGTGTCTCAGAAGTGGCCACGTCAATCGCCTTACACGCTGTCCCATGCCGTAACGCCGGACGGGGCGAGGCACGCCGTGCCACACGTAACGACCATCTCCCGACGGCGGAATCTCCGCCAGACGCGCCATCGGACCGACAAAGATCCGGTCGCGCATCC
Source organism: Thermoguttaceae bacterium (assembly GCA_039698075.1). GTDB lineage: Bacteria > Planctomycetota > Planctomycetia > Pirellulales > Thermoguttaceae > JAJFVC01. The sequence continues at coordinate 10,222 of JBDKTJ010000086.1, forward strand.
AAAGGGCATAAAGCCGCTTGAGTTCACGGAGTTCCGTTGGAACCGAAAGATAAAAGTCCATCAGTTCATTCGTACAGAGCGGAAGCTGCCAGCCGAAACCGTGGGCCTCGGCCGACCGAACGCTATTTCCGATGTACTTCGCCTGCCGACTCTCAAACTCGAGTAGATCGAAGGCGGCCGCGGAGTTGTGAACGGGGCCGAGCGGCGCTTCGTCGAGGAACTCCCTCATGCGGCGGAGCACGGCATTTTTCTCTCGCCGTCGCGCCGGCCAGGAGCCGTACTTTCGGAAGAACATCCACCGACAGACCTCGTCGCGGTCCAGCGGCCCTTCGTTGTCCGTGAAATGGTCGGGAACCCATGCGCCGGCAATCATGTCGCCGACCATTCCCGAAAAAAATGTCGCCTCAAGTCGCGGATGTTTTTGTCGCAACTGGTGCAGGGCGAGGTAATCCTGAATGTGGGGCATCGACGCGTCCTGGCCCGCGTAACGCCAAAACTCTCGCATCTCCTGCGAAGCCATCAGCGGCTGCCAGTCGCCCTCGTTGTAGCAGGCGGACTCCCACGGAACGTCAATCGCTTCGGCGACGGCTTTGCTGATCTTCGTCTCGCGGTCTTCCGGCTGACCGTAGTTCAGCGCGACGAGATCCTTGTGGCCGTGGCGTTTGAGCATCGCCAGCACGAGCCGCGAATCGAGGCCGCCGCTCAACGAGACGTAGATTCGTTGGTCGGCGTACTGCCGAACGAACCGCGAAAACACATGGTCCATCACCTCGCCCAATTGATCCGTCAGCCGCTCTTGCCCGGCCGTGCTCCAGCCGGAGCGGAGAAATCGGAAGTGACGCGACGTATGAATCGCGTTGTCCTTCCAATGAAGGATTTCGCCGGCCTGCATTTGGCTCACGCCCTCAAGCAAGGTTCGCGGACCAATGACGTAACCGGCGGCGAGCAAGAACTCAATGATCGCTTCGTCATTCAACGTGCAGGCGTTCACGCAGTCGTTCAAATAGACCACGTTGTTGGCGATGGCGACGCCGCCGTCGGCAGTTCGGGCATAAAACAGTGGAATGCTGCGCAGGCGGTCGACCGCCGCAATCGTCTCGCCGTCGGACCACTCGACGGCCAAGGCCCAAAAACCATCGAGCGTCGACGCCAACTCCTTGATGGCTTCAAGACGCTGGTCGGGCGGCGCCTTTCCGGCGACTTCGGCCACACGCGTTGCCAGATCCGAATCCTTAAAATACCGTTCTCCCAGGAACGCCTCGCCTCGGGCGACGACCGACGCCCCTCCCTCGGACGATGTGCATCGATGCCAGCGGCAGACGCAATCCTTGATTCGCAACGTCATGAAGGCAACGCCTTTCTTATCGCAAAATGCCTGGCGGAATGGATGTTTTCAGAACGGCACGGCTGCCGACGGGTCGGCGGGAAAGTCGGCGGTTGTTGACAAGGTCAAGTGATGTCGCCTTAGGAATGTCCACGCCCACGCGATCAAAAACGCGTTATAAAGAACTCCGACAATGCTGTACAAAATGACCGCCTGCAACGCCGTGCCGTAGATGCCCCCTAGAACGATGGCCAACACGCGGGCGACCAGCAACACGACCTCGACGCCAAACAACATCCGCTGTCGCCGATAAATTTGACCGAAGAGCACCGCGGGAACGTTGCAGAATCCGACGGCAAGCCAAAGCACCAGCCAACTGGCGTATACGCCGGCCGTCCGCCATTCTTCACCGAGAATAAACGCCGCCAACATCGGCGCCAACAACATGATCACTAACGTCGGCAACGCAGCCATCCCCATCAATCCCAACGTTGCTTTCTTGAACAACGCATACGTGTCGCCGCCCGAGTGGTAAACCTCCGTCGCCTTCTGAAACAACACGGATCGCAATGAATTGCCGACCAAATTGGCAGGCAACAACACGATTCTCACGCCAAACGTGTAATAGCCAACCACGGCAACGCCGAAATAATGCGCCAGCAAAAGCGACGGCACATATGCCGAGACGGTGTTCAGCAGCGATTGCGGAGCCGTGTAGACGGGAAAGTCGGAGTACTCTCGGAGTAGCCGTTTCAAGCGGCTTCGGCTGAGCGCGCCGCGAATCAGCGGCCAGTCTCGCTTGAGAACTTGCGACGAAAACACCGCCGAGCCGCAAGCGTCTCCAAGAATCATGCCGAAAATGAGTCCCAATACGCTTGGACCGAATAAACCGGCTGCGGCCTGAGAACCGGAGCCCATTGCGGCTCGCGTCACTTGCGATACGGAAGTTATGTGAAATTTTTTGCGACGCGTTGCCCAGAAAATGAGCGATTGCCAAATGCCTATGAGAAATATGGATATCGGTGCTGCCCAAAGCCAAGGGGTAAGCTCGGGCGTCTGCAGAAGTCTCCCAATCTGCCCGCCAAAACACACGCAAACAACCATGCTGATCGCAGCGATGCCGGATGTGACAATTCCGCACAACCAAAGCAAACCAGCCGCGTCACGGTCGTCCTTCGGAAGCATCAAAGCCATGTCGTAGCGAAGCGAGGCGACGCACGACACGATGCTGACAATCGACAAGTAAACGCCGAACACGCCATACGTGGCCGGATCGTACAACCGAGACAGCACCGGGACAAACGCTACATTGATGGCTTGCGCCAGCACCGTACCCGTCATCAAAACGAGGACGTTGCGGAAGAAGTGGCTTTGCGCGATGCGTGAAAAGTAACTCAACATGGCTTCGGGGACACGACCTGGCAATTCATCGCGGTCAACATCAAAGGATCTTGGTTGTCATTGAGCAATTCGCCGCCGGCAAACGCGGCGGAAGCAGCCGAGTGCGCTATGGGAATGAGGATGGAATGGTTCATTGGCACGCTGGAGATCAATAGGGCGTCTCGTCGGACGAAAGCATTGCGTGGACATATCGTTCGTATTCCGACTTCGGAGCGGCGAACCGTTGTTGCATGGTGCGACGGTCCACGTAGCCCATACGCCATGCGATTTCTTCCGGACAGGCGATCTTCAGGCCCTGTCGCGACTCGATCGTATGAACGAAATTGGCCGCTTGGAGCATCGACTCGGGCGTGCCGGTGTCGAGCCAGGCCGTGCCGCGTCCGAGACGCGCCACATGGAGCCGGTCCATTTCGAGGTAGGCCCGGTTCACGTCGGTGATCTCCAATTCGCCCCGGGCCGACGGCTTGATGCGCGATGCGATCTCGGTGACGCGGGAATCGTAAAAATAGAGACCGACCACCGCGTAATTCGATTTCGGCTTGGCGGGCTTCTCCTCCAACGAAACGGCGCGGCCGTCGGCGTCGAACTCGACCACGCCGTAGCGGTCGGGATCCTTGACGTAGTAGGCGAAAATCGTCGCCCCGTCCGCTCGGGCCGCAGCCTGCTGCAACGATCGCGACAAGCCCATGCCGTAGAAAATATTGTCGCCGAGAATCAGGCACGCCGGACCGTTGTCGATGAACTCCCGCCCGATCACGAACGCCTGGGCGAGTCCCTCCGGCCGAGGCTGTTCGGCGTAGGACAACTGCAATCCCCATTGGCCGCCGTCGCCCAACAGCCGGCGAAACAACGGCAGGTCGTTCGGCGTCGAAATCAGCAGAATCTCGCGGATGCCCGCCAACATCAACGTGGTCAGCGGATAATACACCATCGGTTTGTCATAGACGGGCAGCAACTGTTTGCTGACCACCTGGGTGATCGGATGCAGCCGCGTGCCGCTTCCGCCGGCGAGGATGAGACCTTTCATGAGGAGCCCGGGTCCGAAGAAAAGTGGGAAAAGTTTTAACCGGCGACTTATCTTTTCGCGTAATTCAACGCAATCCACTCCGAGTACTTCTCGCTCATCACGCGGTTGACCCAGTCTTGATTGGCCAAATACCACTGCATGGTTTTACGCAGACCGAGGTCGAACGCATGAGCCGGCCGCCAGCCGAGTTCGGCGTGAATCTTGCCGGCGTCGATGGCGTATCGGCGATCGTGGCCGGGGCGGTCCTCGACGTGCGCGATCTGATCCCGATAGCTGCCGCCGTCTTTCGGCTGAAGGCGATCCAAACCATCGCAGAGGAGTTGAACCATCTCGAGGTTGGTCTTTTCATTGCCGCCGCCGATGTTGTACGTTTCGCCGACCCGGCCGCGTTCCAGCACCGTCAAAATCGCGTCGCAGTGGTCCTCGACGTAAAGCCAATCGCGCACCTGCCGACCGTCGCCGTAAACGGGCAGCGATTTGCCGGTCAGCGCGTTGAGGATCATCAACGGAATCAGTTTTTCAGGATACTGGTACGGTCCGTAATTGTTCGAACAATTCGTGGTCAGCGTCGGCAGCCCATACGTGTGGCTATAGGCCCGGACCAAGTGGTCGGACGACGCCTTCGACGCGGAGTACGGCGAATTGGGCGCGTACGGCGTCGACTCGGTGAACGCGGGATCGTCGGGCCCCAACGCGCCATACACCTCGTCGGTCGAAACGTGCAGAAAGCGGCACGCGTCGCGCTGCTTCGTCCACGATTCGCGGGCCGCCTCCAACAGAGTGAAGGTGCCGACGATGTTGGTCTGGATGAACGCCGCCGGCCCCGTGATCGAACGATCGACGTGGCTTTCGGCGGCGAAATGGACCACCGTGCGGATCGCATGTTCGGCGAAAATCCGACGCACCAAGTCGGCGTCGCAGATGTCGCCGTGGATGAACGTGTGGCGCGGATCCTCACGCACGTCGCGCAGGTTGTTCAACGAGCCGGCATACGTCAGCGCATCGAGCGTCACGACCCGAACGGTCGGGCGTTGACTCAAGAGACGCCGTACGAAGTTGCCGCCGATGAAACCGGCGCCGCCCGTGATGAGGATGGACCCGTCCAATTATTTCTTAAAAAACTCTCCGATCGCGGCCACGACGGTTTTGGCTTGCTCGTCGTTGAGCTCGGGGTAAATCGGCACGGCAAGCGTTTCCTTGGCGGCGTTTTCGCTCTCGGGGAAGTCGCCTTCGTGGTGGCCGAGATACGCGAAGCACTGCTGGAGATGCAGCGGGACCGGATAGTAAACCTCGTTGCCGATCTTCCGCTCTTTCAGGAAAGCCTGCAATTCATTGCGCCGCGACACACGGATCACAAACTGATTGTAGATGTGTCGGTTGCCGGGCACTTCGTAAGGCAGTTGCACCAGCCCGTCGCGCGTCAGGCCGGCGGCCTCGAACAGTCGGCGATATCTCGCGGCGTTCGCCTGGCGTCCGGCCGTCCAGCTATCGAGATGATTGAGCTTCACGGCGACGATGGCCGCTTGCAGCGCGTCGAAGCGGAAATTGCCGCCGATGACCGCGTGATAATACTTGGGCTTCGAGCCGTGCACGCGGAAAATCCGCAGCCGGTCGGCCAACGCGGCGTCGCCGGTGGTGACCATGCCGCCGTCGCCGGCCGCGCCGAGATTCTTCGAGGGGAAGAAGCTGAAGCAACCGTAACGGCCCATCGTGCCCGCCCGACGGCCCTGGTGCTCCGACCCGATCGCCTGCGCGGCGTCCTCGATCACCGGGATGTCGCCGGCGGCGGCCAAGATCGCGTCCATGTCGGCGCACTGGCCGTACAGATGGACGGGAATGATCGCCTTCGTGTTCTTGGTGATGGCGGCCTTCAACTTGACCGGATCGAGATTATACGTTTTGGGATCGATGTCGACGAAGACCGGTTTCGCGCCTACCCGGGCGATCGCGCCGGCGGTGGCGAAAAACGTGTACGGCGTCGTGATGACTTCATCGCCCGGCCCGATGCCTTCGACCATCAAACAGATCAGCAGGGCGTCGCTGCCGGACGAGACCGTCACGGCGTTGGGCGATCGGCAGTACGCGGCCAGCTTGGCCTCGCAATCGGTCACCGTCGAACCGAGAATGCACTGTTGGCTTTCCAGAACGGCCTCGACGGCCGGAAGGATTTCGCTGCGAATCGCGGCGAACTGGGCTTTCAGATCGAGAAGCGGAACGGGTTGAGTCATGATCGTGAATAAGCGGGGGTTAGGGGTTTCTGTTTCTGGGGGAAGCCGATTATAGCTCGGTGACCTTGTCGTTTTCAAGACGATACTTGGCGCCGCAAGCCGGACAAACCGCCGCGCCGGAAGCGTCGAACGCCAACTGCGAAGCGGCGCACTTGCACATCCAGCCGCGTTGTTTGGCCGGCACGCCCATCATCAGGGCGAAGTCCGGCACGTTGCTGGCCACGACCGCGCCGGCCGCGATGAAGGCGTAACGTCCGACCGTGTGGCCGCAGACGATCGTCGAATTGGCGCCCATCGTGGCGCCGCGTTGGATCAGCGTCGCGCGGTACTCGTCCTTGCGGGCGATCTCGCTTCGCGGATTGATGACGTTGGTGAACACCATCGAGGGACCGCAAAAAACGCCGTCCTCAATGGTCACCCGGTCGTAGACCGACACGTTGTTTTGAATTTTGACGCCGTTGCCGATCACGGCCGCCGAACTGATGACCACGTTCTGGCCGATCGAACAGTTCTCGCCGATCGTGGCGCCTTTCATGATGTGCGAGAAGTGCCAGATCTTCGTGCCCTTGCCGATCTTGCACGGTTGGTCGACGTAGGCGGTCTCGTGGGCGAAATACGGCGGCTTGGGAGCGGGCGGCTCGGACGACGCGGCGGGATGGCCCTCCAACGAACGCTGGCACGCATCGAGCACCTTGAGCACGCGGAGGCCTTCGCGTCCGTCGGTCAACGGCTGGCGGCGCGACGCCACGCAGTCGAGAAAATGCTGGCACTCTTGCTTCAGCGGTTCCGCCTTTTCCAACTCGACGGCCACGGCGTCGGCCTTGATGGCTCGGGGCGTCCGGTTGGACCAATCCACGCGATGCGGATACAGCAAGAGCTTCTTTTCCGTCGTGTCGTCAAAGACGGCCATTTGTTCCGAACCGACGACGACCAGTTTTTGTTCCTTGGACGGATGAAGCCAACTGACGAAAATGTGGCCCGTCGCTCCGCTCTTGAATCGCAATCGACTGAGCGTCACGTCGACCACGCCGGGCGTCAGGTAACTTTGGCCCTCGGCCTCCGCCGAAACCGGCTCCTCGCCGAGCAAATGCAAAATGACGGAAATGTCGTGGGGCGCGAAACTCCAGAGGATGTTTTCCTCGGTTCGGATCAAGCCCATATTCAAGCGATTCGAGTAGCAGTAGAGAATTCGTCCGAGGGCGCCTTCTTGGATCAACTGTCGGAGCTTGATGATGGCGGGATGATACAACAGGATGTGGCCGACCATCAGGATTCGGCCCGTCTGCTCGGCCAGCGCGACCAACTCTTGGCCTTGTTCGACGTTCAACGCCAGCGGCTTTTCGACGAAGACGTCTTTGCCTGCCTTCAGACATTGCCGCACGACGTCGAAATGGGTCGCGGCCGGCGTAGCCACAGCCACGGCCCGAATCGCAGGATTGGCGAGCATGTCCGCGAGATCGGTCGTGAACTTCGGCCGCTCGCCCAGGAAGGTGATGGCGTTGAATCGCGCCACCTCCGTATCGCATACGCAGTCGAGGACTCCGAGTTGCGAGAAGACTCTCGCCAGGTTCTTACCCCAGTACCCACAGCCGACCAGACCAACGCGGATTTCGCTCACTTTTTTATCCCCTCGCAAGTGAAGATGGTAGAAAACCAGCGCAGACTCCGTCCTTTTGGGTGACTATTACACCCCCCCCAATATCGACGCGGCATCACGATTCTGCGCCTCATTGCGCGTGATTTACCCGGTTCGCACAACAAACGAATACCCCTCAAATACGTCCTGGCGAGGGGTGCATGTACCGATCTAAGTGACTAGTTGCTCGCGTAGTGAAAAGCACCACACCGGTCCATTTTGAACCGACAAGGTCGACTTCCATTGTACTAAAGACCGAAAGGCCTTTGCAACTTTTCGGCAAAATTCTGTCTGTCAGACTTTTTTTATCAAAAACATCACCATTATAGTATCTGGAATGGCGCAACGCCACTGTCAGAGCGAAATCGTTGACGCCCAAGCGGTTCTGTGTTACAAGGGAGTCCGTGGGCTGTTTTCGCAACGCGGTCCCATCGGCGGACCAAGGAAGGAAATCATGCGACAACGGTGGCATGTTGCGTCTTTGGTCGTTTTGGGGTGGTCTTTTCTGTCGGTCGCCCAGGCCTCCACGATTCTCGATGGAGTCAGTGCCAGCAGTTACACGTCGCTGGGCTCAAACTACGCTTCGTCCGTCGGCTACATCTACGAGACCGTCGGCAGCACAACGTATATCGGTTCCGGCACGGTGATTTCCGCGACCAGCGCCGGCGCGTGGGTTTTGACCGCCGCGCACGTGGTCGACGACAGTTCCGCCTCCCTTTCCTTCACGATCAACGGATCGAGGTATTCTGCGTCCAGCCATTACTGGTACAGTTCGGTTGATAATTCCAACTGCGCGAGTTACTCCGTGGGGGATCTGGGGCTGGTGTTCATCAAGACGGCGATTTCCGGTGTCACCGCGGCAACGCTTTACACCGGTTCGACCTCCGATTTGGTCGGCCAAACGGCCACGTTTGTCGGCTATGGCAACACGGGCGTCGGCTCGACGGGGGCGAAGTCCGGCACATACGGTACGTTGCGCGCCGTTCAAAACGTGTTGGATTGTACGGCCAGCACCTACGATTCGGGCTATTCGGACTCCGTGTTGCTGAGCGATTTCGACGATGCGAGTTCGAAGGGCGTCAACAACACGTTGTTTGGCGTGGGCAGCAGCGCCACGCCGTTGAGCCTCGAGGGCCTGATCGCCGGCGGTGACAGCGGCGGCGGCGTCTTTACCACGATGAACGGCACTGAGTATCTCGTCGGCGTCAATTCCTATTGCCTGGCGAACGACCGAGTCGCCAATTCCGATTACGGCGACATCTCCGGTTGCGTCAGTGTTTGCGACTATATCGACTGGATCGAATCAATCACCGGACTGTCGCCGACGATGACGGCCGCTCCGGAATCGTCCACGCTTGGCCTGTTGATGGCCGCCTGCTTGAGCTTGGGCGTTTGGCGCCGCTTCCGGCGTCGGAAGGCCTAGCCCCAAAGGCCGTGCGAGATTGCCGCAGGTACGAATTTTACGAGCGGCGACGCATTGTTGAATTGCGATCCGCAAATGGTCGAAATTCTTCTCTTGAGGGGCAGTTTGCGCCGTTGCATCGCTGAAGTGCACCCGTGACGTAGTGTTTGCTCATGTTAACGCGAATTACCCTCCTGTGGACCGTTCTGTGCGGCCTTTCGTTTTTTCCCGGTCTGGCGCAGGCCGCCGGGTCGTCTTACGAGCCGAAGCCGTTTGACGCGTCGGGATCGTATGCCACCGCCGTGGTCGATCGGACCTGGAGGGACGTTCAACGGGGGCGCGACGTGCCGGCGCGCATTTACTATCCAACCGGCGGCGATCCCTCGCAACGGTTTCCCGTCATTCTGTTTTCGACCGGTTTAGGGCAATCGCGGGACGACTGCGCCTATTTGGGACGCCATTGGGCCCGGTGCGGTTACGTCTCGGTCCATGTGCAACATCTCGGAAGCGATCAGGCGGTTCGTCAAAAAACGCTCCGCCCGCGAAAGGAACTGCGCGAGGCGTTTTACTCGCCTGACAATATCCAAAACCGGCCGGTCGACGTGCTGTTTGTGCTTGCCGAGCTCGACGCCATGCGGCGTGAAGGCGTTGCGCCGGTCGATCGGTGCGATTTGAATCGAATCGGCGTGTCGGGCCACGATTTCGGCGCGCAGACCGTGTTGGGCGTCGCCGGCCAGGTGTTGCCGGGCTACGTTTCCTTTGCCGAGCCGCGCGTGAAGGCCGTCGTGGTGATGGGCGCGCCGGTTCCGCTGGGCCAAGTTCCGCTCGACGTGGCCTACGCCGACATCGCACGCCCGTGCCTCTACATCACCGGAACGGCCGACAACAGCATCGTGGCGACGACGCAGGCCTACCAACGCCGCTTGCCGTTCGATCATGCCGCCGCGTCCGATCAATTTCTGATCACGTTTTTCGGCTCCGATCATCTGATGTACTCGGGCCATCGACGCGGGCCGGCCGCCGCGGGCGACGCCGCCTATCAACGACTGATCGCGGAGTGCTCCACGGCCTTTTGGGACGCCTATTTGAAAAACGAATCGCCGGCGAAGGCATGGGTCACCGGCCGCGCGCTGACCGACCACGTCGGACGCGTGGGTCGCGTGGAAAAAAAGGTCGAGCCGTCGCCCAAACCCTCTTCCAAGGCGTAACGCTCGCTCAACATTCGCCCCCGAAGCGGCAGGCTTGTCGCCCTCAGTCGCCGAAACAGATTCCCAACGCGCGGGCGTTGCGCGCGAAATCGCCGTCGGGCGGCACCGTCTTCAAACGGCCCACGGCCTCCGAAATTTTGACGCTCGACACGTGCGAGCCCTGGTAGGACACCATGCGGCCGAACCGTCCGGCGGCGATTAGTTCGACGGCCTCCGCGCCGAAGAGGCAACACAGCGCGCGGTCGAAATTGGTGGGGCACCCGCCGCGTTGCAGATGGCCGAGAACGCACACCCGGACTTCTTTGCCGGTCCGTTTTTCCAGTTCATCGGCCACCACCGCTCCGATGCCGCCCAAGCGAGTCTCGCGGTTGGCCGGCTGATCGGCGGCCGCGACCAGTTCGCCGTCGTGCTCCCGGGCGCCTTCGGCCACCGCGATGAGCGTGAAGTGCTTGCCCTCGCGTTGCTCGCGATCGGCGATTTTGGCGCAAATGCTTTCGTAATGGAAGGGGATTTCGGGAATCAAGATGACGTCGGCGCCGCCGGCCACGCCCGCATAAAGAGCGATCCATCCGGCGTAACGGCCCATCACTTCGAGCACCATCAGCCGACCGTGGCTCTCGGCCGTCGTATGCAGCCGATCGAGCGCGTCGGTGGCGCATGCCACGGCCGAATCGAATCCGAACGTCCACAGCGTGCCTTCCAGATCGTTGTCGATGGTTTTCGGAACGCCGACCAAGGGGACGCCGCTTTCGAACAACTGCTGCGCGATGCTCAGCGTCCCGTCGCCGCCGATGCACACCAGCCCGCGGAGGTTCAGCTTCGCCATGGTCGCTTTGACGCCGTCGATCAACGGCTGGGGCAATTGCCGGGTCTGGCCGCAGCCGACTTTCGCTGAAAACCGGCCGCGATTGGCGGTGCCCAGGATCGTGCCGCCGCGGGTCAACAGCCCACTGAGCTTCTGATAGTCCAACGGCATGAATCGTTCGGGCTCGAGAATGCCCTCGAAACCGCCGAGAAAGCCGATCGTCTCCCAACCGCGTTTGGCTCCCGCCTTGGCCACGGCCCGAATCACGGCGTTCAGACCAGGACAATCGCCGCCGCCGGTTACGATGCCAATTCGATCGCTCATGTTTTTCCTTCCATTCGGTTGGGGGGATATCGGCTGGAATCTCCGACCACGACTACGATGATCGGGGAAAAATCGATGCCGCGAAGAGAGCCCATTCTAGCCTGATCCGCCGCCGGCGTGGAGGCTGGGTTGATCCATCTCGCCGCCATTGCTTGGGGGGGGCAGGAAATGAATCGCATTGCGGGCGGATTTCTACAGCGTCCATTGCCATCGTATCGTGAGTTGATGCGAGTCGCGGACCCCCCTCACGGGCGGGGGTGTTGTCGGCGGTTGGAAATTGTCTTTAAGTCATTGACAGGACTCTAGATACGTTCTAGTTACGATTTTTTCTTAGGCAGATTCGCCCAAGACGCCACGACGTACTAATTAAACTGAACTTATGCCGCCATGTCCTGACGAATTTGCTTCGCTTTACATCCGACACGAGCGCAAGCTCTATCGGTACGTGGCGTCGTTGTTGGTGTGTCATTCCGATGTGGACGACCTGATGCAGGAAACCGCTCGCGTTTTGTGGCAGAAGTTTTCCGAGTATCGCCGTGGGGAGCCGTTTTTGCCCTGGGCGCAACGCATCGCTTATTACGAGGTGCTGAATTACTGCCAGCGTCAGCGAACGCGTTGGAATCATCTGCGTCCGGCGGTGATCGAGTTGCTGGCCGACACCCGCGCGAAACATAACGATCTTCTCGAGGCTCAGTCGCATTGGCTGGGCAAGTGTTTGGAAAAATTGCCGGAGAACGACCGTCTTTTGGTCAAACAGCGTTATTCCGGTGAAGGCACGCTGGCCGCGGTGGCCGGTGAAACCGGGCGAACGTCTAATGCGCTGTATAAGGCCATGCAGCGTATCCGCTTGGCCTTGTTGCGATGTGTCAAAAAAGGGTTGAAATCGGAAGGTTGGGAGTAAACAGGATGTTTGCTGATCCACGGCATGATGAATTGGTCAATCTCGCGTTTGCCGTTTGCGACGACGCGGCCGGCGATGCCGACATCGGACGATTGGAAAGCCTGCTGGCGACCGATCCCGTGACGCGACTGCTTTATCTCCAATGCGTCGAACTGCATCTGGAGCTGAACGACCGCTTCGGAGAGGCTCGCGTGTGCGACGATTTTGAGACCCGTTACGAAGAACTGCGACGGCATTTTGTTGCGTTCAACGCCGAGTCCTCGCTGCCGGCGCCGTTCCCACCGCCGCCGGTCGTCGTCCCGCCGATGCCCGCCCCGTCGTCCCTGTTTGTTCCGAATGTGCTTTTGTCGGTCTGCGTCGTCGGTGCGGTCATGCTCGGCATCGGAATCATGATCGGCCTGCGCGACGCGCCCAGGCAGCCGGTGATGGCCACGCCGCCGCCATCCGTGACGAAAATCCTGCCGCCGCCGCCCCCTCAGACGGTCTTCGTCGGAAAGATCGTCGGAATGGTCGACTGCAAATGGGACGAGGGGAGTTTTGCCGTGCACTCCAAGGCGGTTGCGCTGGGATGCAAGTATGCCCTGACGTCCGGCGTTCTGGAAATCCGCTACGACACCGGCGCAAGGGTCATTCTGCAAGGTCCCGTGACCTATGTGGTCGATTCGAGAAACAGCGGCGTTCTTTCGGCGGGCAAATTGACCGGACAGGTGACGGCGGAGTCGGCGCGCGGCCTGACGATCCGGACCCCCACGGCCACCATCACCGATCTGGGCACCGAGTTCGGCGTCGACGTGCGAGCCGACGGCGCCACGTCCGCGCATGTATTTCGCGGCGCCATCGAGGTCCAGGCGGACACCGATCAAGACTCCGTCGGCCGGACTTTTCGGCTGACGAAGAACGAATCGGTGCACGTCCAAAGCCGACGGTCCGTCATTCGTCACGGACAGGCCGATCCGGCGGCGTTCGTCTCGCCGAAGCAATTCGATGAGAAACTCGTGCTCCAACAATCCCGCGCGGTGCGATGGCAAGCCTACAGCCGACGGTTGCGGAACGATCCCAGTTTGGTGGCCTATTACACCTTCGAGCTTCGCCCCGGCGACAACGCGGTGTTGCCCAACCTGTCGTCCGTTGGCAGTCGGTTGGACGCCGAAATTAAAGGCGCCGAGTGGGTCGACGGCCGACTGCCCGGCAAACACGCCCTGCGTTTCCACGACGTCAACGCAAATGATCGCGTCGTCCTGCCCGAGCCGAGACGATTCAATTTTCCAGGCGCCTTTACGGTCGCCATTTGGTTCCGGGTCGAACGATTCACGGAGCCTGGGCAAGCGCTGATCAGCAAAGGCGGATTCGAGTCGTGGCGGCTACACCGCTATCGGGAGACCAATGGTTTGGACTTCAGCACCACCGACGGCGCTCGAGCGATCGGCCGACAGGCCAACATCGTCGACGGTTGTTGGCATTTGGCGGTGGCCGTTTACGAGCCAGCCGGGGACGGCGCCGTCAAGTCGCTTTACATCGATGGCCGCCTCGAAGCCAAAAAAACCTTGTCGAGCATTCGAAAAAGTAACAAGGCCGTCCAGTTGGGCGGCAACAACCCGGCGGGAGCCAGCCGCAATTTGCACAACTTCGAGGGCGAGATTGACGAAGTGGCGATCTTTTCGAGGGCCTTGTCGGCCAAGGAAGTCGCCGCCATGGCGGCTGCCGGCGATCCATCGGACGACACGGTCGTTCAGCGGTCGGCAGAAAATCACGGACCATAGAAAGGAGGGCAAAGAGACTCTCGTAGCGGTTTTTTTGCGTAGATGTTTTTTAGCAGTTTTTGGAGGGTTACACAATGAAATTGACTTTTCGTAAGTTTGGCCTAGCGCTATCACTCGGGGTGATGACGCTAGGGTTCGCCCCATCGGCGAACGCCGCCGCCCTAGCCTACACGTGGCTCGGCGGCACGAGCGGCGATTGGAGCACGTCCGCTAATTGGAGCGGCAACGTCGCGGCCCCAACCAAGGGCACGTACGTGGATCCGCGCATCACTGTCGGCAATACCTCTGGCAACCCTGGCGCGGCGTTGATTTACAGTTCGGCCCAAGGGTATACCAATTATTCCACCACCCAAACTCGGACCCTTTATATTCGAAACGGCGAGATGCGGATCACCGGTGGTACGCTCGAAGCGTCCGGCAACTGTGGTAACTTTGACGGCATGGGAGACTGTGCCAAAGATACCATCTTCACCATCACGGACGGTGAGTACCGCATTACGCGCACGAATACATTTAATGGCTTCAACGTGCACTATCGAAGCACCGGCAACGCGACGGTCAACATTGAAGGAGGCACGTTTGCTGCCGACTCGATTTTGTTCGATTACACCGCAAGCATCGCACCTAGCGCGTCCGGAAACGCCATCGTCAATCTGAACAACGGCGGCACCCTCTTGACCGGCTCGGTTAACAAGGTGATAAACGCCACCAGCACGGTGGTTTCGACGTTCAATTTCAACGGCGGCACCTTCAAGGTCCGCGTTGCAGGCGGAACGTTCGGCGCTGACGGTGCCCATGCGAATCTTGCTTACGCCTACGTCAAGACGGGCGGCGCGAAAATCGACACCAACTCGTTTGACTACACCATCACCCAGAACCTGTTGGCCGGCACGGCCGGCAGCGGCGGCTTGACCAAGGATGGCAACGGCACGTTGACCATTACAAGCGCTGGCAACACCTACACCGGCGCGACCACGGTTAACCTCGGCAAGTTGGTTGTCAACGGCTCGATCGCCGCCAGCAGCGGCGTCAGCGTCGCCGCAGGCGCCAGCCTGGGTGGTTCGGGCACGGTCTCCGTCATCAGCGGCGCCGGCTCGGTCGGCCCTG
>JBDKTJ010000087.1:0-12874 GCA_039698075.1 Thermoguttaceae bacterium
CGTCCCGCTCCCGCTCATTCCGTGCCCCAGAAAATCCAGCCGCGAAAACTCCTCGCGCAACCGCTTCACCCAGGGCGACAACGCTTCGGCGACCGGCTGCAAACGATTCATCAACAACCGGCCCGCCCGCTCCCGATCTCCCGCTTGAAGAACCTGAATCAACGGCTCCACATGTTTCGGTTCCGCGGCCGGACGACACGCGCCGTAGACGACCGCCGTGGCCAGTCCGACCGGAGGCCGAACCACCACGAAATGCAACGCGCCGAACTCCCCAAGCGGACGCACGCGTTCGCCTCGTCCACGGCACACCGCCGGTCCATTGACGAGAAAAAACGGAACATCGCTGCCCAGCTCGGCGGCCCATTGGGCCAACTCTTCCGGCGAACGACCGAGGCGCCAGACTTCGTTGGCCGCCACCAGCGCGGCGGCTGCGTCGCTCGAACCGCCCCCGAGGCCTGCCGCCGCGGGAATTCGTTTGACCAGCCGCAATTTCGCGCCGCGGCGAACGCCCGCCCGAAGTCGGACCAACTCCACCGCTCGCACGACAAGGTTTTCAGGGCCGACCGGCACCGTCCGAAGCCCACAATCGCTCGGACCGCGCGCCCGCCGACACCTCAACGCCACCTGTCCGCTCGGATTCTCCTGAAATCGCAACGTATCGTATAAATCAATCGGGCACATGAGCGTTTCGATCTCATGGTACCCGTCCGACCGCTTCGCAAGCACCTCGAAAAATAGATTGAGTTTCGCTGGGGCCTGAATCGTCAGGGCCGTCGCCGACCGACGGATGTACATTCCTTTGCTACCCTTCCGCGATGTCGAACGACCAAAAAAGCCGCCAAAAGCAGTCTCAAAACACCATTCCAAACGCACACAGATACGCTAGTATCGCCGATTCTATCGACCTCGGGCAACTCCGTCAATAGGGGAGAAACCGGCTACCGAACATTGCGGGCTTTTATAACACCTTTTTCGTTTCAGCCCCCAAGAAAAAGCCCCCTCTTGCAAATGCCGCCCAGCTAGGCTACTTATAGACAGTGTGTCCAGGATGGAAGATCGCCACACTCCGCTTACCCCCCCTGCCTAAGGCATTGCATCATGGCTGATGAAAAATCCGGCGACTCGCCCGAAGTCCTTCAACGTAAACGAATTCTGCTGGTCGACGACGACCGCGAAATCGTCGAGTCGATGCGAATCGCCCTAGAAGCCCAAGGGTACGAGGTGCTCGTGGCTCGCGACGGCAACCAAGGACTGGCCATGGCCGAACGGGCCGATCCCGATCTGGTGATTCTCGACATGATGATGCCCAAGCGGAGCGGCTTCTTAGTGCTCGAAAAACTCCGCCGCACCCGCGCCGTGCCAGTGCGCATTATTATGGTCACGGCCAATGAAGGCGCCCGGCACGAAGACTACGCCAAAAAGCTCGGCGTCGACGACTACATCCACAAACCGTTCGCCTTCGATCTGCTGTTGGATCGCGTCAAACGGCTGCTGGATTAACGTCACCGGGTCGCGTCGGCCACTTCCCGAATGCGCAGCGGTTCGTCGCTGCGGCTGATCCGTCGGACGTCGTCGCGCGCGCGGAAATACGCCGCGATCACCTCCGGATCCCATTGCCGGCCCGATCCCTCCTGCAAGATCCGATCGACCTGTTCGTCGGGCATTCCCTTGCGGTACGGTCGATCGCTGCTCATCGCATCAAAGGCGTCGGCCACCGCCACGATCCGCGCGGACTTCGGAATCCCCTCGAGCCCCAAGTGGCTTGGATAGCCGTCGCCGTTCCACGATTCGTGATGATGCAGCACCACCGGCAGCACGTCCTCCAGCTTCGCCAGATCGTTCAAAATTTTGTGGCCGACCGTCACGTGCTGCTTGATGTGCTCGTATTCGTCGTCGGACAGTTTGCCGGCCTTGCGCAACACGCTGTCGCTGACGCCGATCTTGCCGATGTCGTGCAGCAGGCCCGCTAAATACAAGGTGTTCAGCGTGTCGGCGTCGCAGCCGAGCTCTTCGGCCAATCGGACCGCCACCCGAGCCACGCGATCGCTGTGGCCGCACGTGTAAGGGTCTTTGGCGTCGATCGCGGACGTGAGCGCCCGAACGATGCCTGCCAACAATTCCGATTGCTGCCGATACAGCTCGATGTTGCCGCCGTGGATCCCCAGAATCGTCGCCACGGAGCCCAGCAAACTGGCTTCGCCCGTGCCGAACTCCCCGCCGTCGACGTGGTTGAACGCGGCCAGCCAACCGAAAATATTTTTGCCCTCCGCCAACCCGACCACCACCGCCTCGCGCACTTCCGGAAGCGGCCAACCGGCCTGCTCCGTCACGGACCGATTCACCACGATCGGCCGATTTTGCGAGTCCGGACTCAACTGCTCGATCCACCGTGAAAACCGCTCGTTGTCGATCGGACAATCGCCGCGCGTTAGCAAAACCGACCGCCGACGCACCATTCGGCTCGACGATTTTTCGGCGTTCGGAACCGGCACCAGTTGAATCGCCAATCCCCGGGCGGGCACCACTTCTTCGAGCCACTCCAGCGCGATCCTCGCGAAATCCTCGTCGCTTCTCGAAATCTTCAGATTCTGCGTCAGCCGGTACAACAGGCTGATTTCCTCATACGTCGAGGCCAAGTTGTGCGACAACGCATCGGCCTCCTCCTGCAAATCCCGCACGCGCCGGCCCGTTTGCACGTCGCGCACGACCAGATCGCTCACGCGCCGCAGCGACTCGATCGTCCAAGACGTTTGTTGAACGGCCCACGCCGCGAGTGGCTCGGGCTCCATGCCCAGCATTTCGGCTTGGCTCGAAAGATCTTCGCCCGGCTCGACGCGCCGCGACAGAAAATTGGCGACCGCCACGATCGTGTTGCCCATCGCGTCGGGCAACGGCAGCGCCAACGTCAACACCGGCTCCTCGTCGTCCAGAAACTCCGGCCGATTCCGGCGTGCCACCTCCCGACACATTTCCGCACGAAGTCCCCAATCGCGGGCCGGCTGGTCCGCCGACTCCCGGATCACTTCGCCCGTCCGACCGTCCAACAGCGTAAATGACACGCCGTACGCCCGCCGCAGCAGCGACGTCCATTCCAGCGCGCTCGCCTGGTCGTCACGAATGCCGCCCCCATCGGTTTCGACCGACACAAGCGATGGTTCTTGTGAGATCGACATGTTGCGCCTTTGTCGTGTTTGCCCGATGAATGTGGATACCCACACCCATGTGGTGAATACTACTGCTAACATAGGTTGCAAATAGTAGACAAGCAAAACCTTTTCGCCCCCCCTAGCATGGGTTACTTCCCGATTGTCGGTTGTCAACCGATCCCGCCGATGTTACGCTGACGCGATGGATGCACCGGAAATTCTCTATCAAGCCTCGCGGTTTCGGATCGAACGAGTCGTACAAACCACGCCCGACGGCGCACGCCATGTGCGTCAAGTCGTGCGACACCCTGGGGCCGTCGTCATTTTGCCGCTTCTGGAGGATGGCCGCGTCTGTCTGCTGAAACAGTACCGCGTCGCCGTCAACCAAACGCTGATCGAGTTGCCGGCCGGCACGCTCGAACCCGGCGAAGATCCGGCCGACTGCGCCGCCCGCGAATTGGCCGAAGAGACCGGCTATCGGGCCGGACGCATCGAGCCGGTGCTGACGTTTTGCATGTCGCCGGGCATTTTGGACGAGCAAATGCACCTGTACGTCGCCACGTCGTTGCAGTCCGGGCCCACGTCGTTCGACGCCGGCGAAGACATCCAACCGCTGCTTTGCACGTGGTCCGACGCCCTGGAAATGGCCCGAACCGGCAAAATCACCGACGGAAAGACCCTCGTCGGGCTGCTGCTCTATCAGTTCAGAATGCAGCACGCCTAGTGCGGTTTCACTCTCTCTGTAGCGTGTTGGGTGCCATGCCCACGCTTGTCGTGGGCATGTTTCCCAGAGAAAAACCGCACCATGGCCATGCAAGCGTGGCCATGGCGCCCGCTAGACCTATCGTGAATCTGCTCTAATCGAATTCCTTCGTCCCGCGTCCCCCGCCGACGACGTTCGGCAGTGTTTCGACTGCGGCGCCGGGCGGATCGGCCGACGGCAGCGGCGCTTGCCAACCGATCACTCGATGGGCCGACGTTCCGCGATCCGCCGGACCGGCGAACTGCACGTCGCCGCGCACCAATCCGGCAATCGAAATCGCCAATTCGTCGAGGTTTTTTTGCTGACCGTCCGCCGCTTGCCACGTCACGATCGCCGTCCGCGGCGCGACCAGCGAGCCCTGTCCGCCCCAACGCAACGCGCTGGCCAACCGCCCGGCCCCCTCGACGCCCGTCAATCGCACGAGCGGCTCTCCGTCGGCCGGCATGAACACGCAAGCCGTGGCCTGCACGGCGATTTCGCCCGGCGACGACACGCCTCTCGGCACTCGACATTCCAAAAGCGGTCCGCCGTCGCGCAGCGTGGTTTGCTCGCACGTCACCGAAATCGGCTCGTCGGCACCGGGCCAATGGTCCAATCGAACCATCGGACCGGCGCTGCGATGCAGCACGTTTTTCAGCTCGAAACTCAACGCCCCGATCGTGCGGCAATCGACGCCCGCCGCCACGCGATCCATCAGGCAGTCGACCCATCGAATCCGACCGAACGGCAACGACGTGCCCCATTCGTCCGGCCGGGCGGGATGCTGCCACCGAACGGCCACGACCGGCTCGGACTCGCCCTGAAACCAACAGCCGCGAAACTCCGCTTGCCCGGCGGTCAAACGCACCAACGCGGCCGTCGAGCCGCCATTCGGCTTGGCCGCGGACTGCCGTCGAAAATCAAGGTTTTCGAACCGAACATTCTCCTGATCGATCGTCCATCCGTCCGTTGGCGTCAACACCGTGGCGCGACGCCCGGCGGCTGCACGCACGCACTGGCCCGCTCGCACCCGAAGCGAGTCGGCAACCACCGGCCGATCGCCCGCCAACACAAGATCCTCCGGCCGGCGGTCCACCGGCGTCTGATACACCACCGGCGTCACCTCGGAACCCAAATGTTCAGCGTCCGCCCGGGCCATTTGAGGAGCCGGCAACTTCGGTTTTGGTCCCCTCTCCTTTTGAAAAGGCGCTGCCTTTGGTCCCCTCTCCCTTTGGGAGAGGGCTAGGGTGAGGGCCGTCCCGTTCGCCGATGGTCCTTTCTGCACCGTTGCCCCGATCGACGACCACACCAACGCCACTGCGGTCGCCAGGCAGCAAATCGAGCCGGCGATCCAAACCGGCGTGCGATGCGAGCGGCGTACCGAACGGATCGTCGTGGTCCAAGCCACCGCAGGCCGACCCGATCGAGCCAGCCACTGGGCCAACCGTTGCCGCCCGTCGCGCGTCGGAGGCCCAAGCGTCGCGGCCAGCCGGGCCAGCGATTCCGGCCGACGGTTCGGATCGCTCTGCACGCACGCCGAAATCGCCGCCGCCAACGGGCCGGGCACGTCGACCGCAAAGCGTCGCACGTCGCCGATGCCGCCGGCCTGCGCGGCCCGAAGTTTCGCCAAAGCGTCGCCGCCGGCCAAGGGCGGCCGCCCACAAAGCAGTTGCCACCACACGCAGCCGCATGCGTACATCTCGCTCGACTCAGCGGCCGGCAATCCCTTCGCCACCCGCTCCGGCGCGAGGCTGTCAAACGCTTCCGGCAGCAAATCGGCATGGGCGTAGCCTTCTTCCGGACGCAAAATCGGACGGACGCCCGGCAACACCAACGTCGCACGGCCGTCGTCGGGCAACACCAAGCTCGACACGCTCACGTCGCCGTGGCACACGCCCGCCGTCGACCACGCGGCCAACTGAGCCGCCATCGACCGAGCGATTTCCAACACGATCTCCGGTGGAAAACGCCCCCGATGCACAATCCACTCCGCCGCCGTGCGTCCCTCGACCCAAGGCGACGCCAAAAACACCCGATCGCCGTCTATGCCGATGGCACTCAGGGGAGAGAGGAGAGGGGAGAGGGGAGAGGGAGGGACATCAGCTTCCGCCCCTTTTGAGAGCAACCCCACGCCGGTCCCAGTCCCTTGGGAGAGCGCCCCCACGTCGGTCCCCTCTCTCTTTGGGAGAGGGCTAGGGTGAGGGCTGCCCGCCAACAGTTTTTCCAACGGTGAAAGCGTCTCTTCCTTCTTCAATCCCGCCGCATCGACAACCGCCAGCCGAACCAACTGGCCTGACTCCACATGCCGGGCTCGATACGTGGCCACGTAACATGGATGCGTCATGCGCTGTTCGAGCCGGTACGGTCCAATTCGCAACTGCGAGCCGCGTCCGGCGTTCAGCTCGGCAGCCTGAAACGGCGTCAACTTCCTCGCCTGCAACAGCGCGTCGATCCAGACCGACTCGAACCGCGGCAAATCGCGGGCCAACCGCCGCACCCGAACGCCCAACCGCTTGAGGTCCGACGCGTTGGCCACGCCCAGGCGTTCCAACATCGCGACCAGTTCCACCGGCGGTTGCTCGGCCATCGTTCGATTCGTCCCTGAAAAACAGATTCCGCCCGGCGTGGATTAAACCCCATCGAAGCGGCATGGTCAAGGCGACTTTTCAGCGGTAGAACGACACGCCGCGTCGCGTGAAAAAGCCACGTAGCCAAGTAGGTTAGGCGTCCCGTGCCTGACTCTTTTTCAACACGAGATCGGACATCCTGTCAGGCACGGGGGTGCCTGACCTACCGACCTCTCGTTGCCGATTGTTTTTCCTCCATCAAATCACGGAAATGGCCGCCCGTATTGACAAAACAGTCATTTATAGTAGCATGATGCCACTCTCCTGACCGTTTTTTAATTCTTATCTTTTCCAGTGGGAGGGCACGATGTCGTTGCGTTTGACTCTTCAACCGAGCGGCACCACACGCATTGGCCCAATTTTCACGTACGACGGCGTTTCACCGCAAACCTGCCATCGAACTCTCCTGTTTCACACCCTCAGCACGCAGTCTGCGCGGACAGGTCTCGCGATGCAGCCAACGGACGGCCTCCGACGGTTCCGGCATGGTTTCACGTTGGTCGAATTGCTCGTCGTGATCACGATTATTGGCATTTTGATCGCGTTGTTGCTGCCGGCGGTCCAAGCCGCCCGCGAGGCGGCCAGGTCCGTTTGGTGCGCCAACAACGAACGCAATCTCGCTCTGGCGGCAGCCAATTTTGAAGCCCAAAACGGTTGTTTGCCCGGCTATATGGACACGATCGGCTCCAATCCAAACCCCGTGAGTTGGGTAGTCGCGTTGGCCGCCAATCTTGAACAAAACGCTCTGGCCGACCTCTGGGCAAACGGCATCGTCACGGGCGGTTCGACGTCCTATCCTCGCGGCGGTCTTTCGCCCAGCCAGGTTGCCGCGGCCGATCCGGTCAATCAAATGGCCTACCAGTTCATCCCGCTCCTGGTCTGCCCGAGCGATCCCCAACAGCCCACGGACAAACATGAGACCCCGTTGTCGTATGTGGTGAATCGCGGCGTCAACGGATTGGATTCTCTTCCGGCCGCCGGCGTATGCGAGAACCGCTGTCAAAGCACGCTGAAACAACCGGGCATAACGTCGCACTACATCAGTTCCCACGACGGGTCGTCGTCCACCTTGTTGTTGGCCGAGTCTTTGCTGACCGGCGGCGAGCCTCGTCGCACACAGCCAACCACTGGTCCTTATTTGGTGCTGATTCTTCCGAGCATCGAGACCTATTATGACCGTCCCACTTCTTCCTGGACCAAAAATGTCGTCCAATCATCAGCCAACTCCAGCGGGTTGGCCGATCTCGATCTCGGTTTCGAATGGGGCTTCCTGTCGTCCGAGAAATCGCCCATCACGGAAAAGATTCTGTCGCCACATCCCGGCATGGCAAATGTCACGTTTTGCGACGGCCATCAGAGGCACCTGTCGAACTCCACCGACATCAATGTGTTTCGGCAATTGATGACGCCCGACGGCGATGGATGCCTGAACCGGTACAACGCCAAGAATTTCTGGCCGACACGGATGAATCCACCGCCGTTGCGTTGGCCGGACCAATACGACAATAAACGCTATTCCGGGCGATCGAAGTATTTCCCCCAACTCAGCGACGACGCGTACTGAGAACGGGAAAAAGCCACGTAGCACGTAGTGGTCTGTCTATCAATCAGTGTCAGGCTTTGGGTAGAGGCTCGCGAGTTTAAGGCGGGCGTCGTTGGTGGTGAAACGCCACGACGTTCCACAACGGTTCTTGTTTCGCTTGGCCTCCCAAGCTGCGATAGCTTTGTCCATGAGGAAGAAAAAGGTGCCAGAAAGAAAAAGGTGCCAGGAACCGTTTCTCGTGTGCCGAGACGTTTGGCCGATCATAGCCCTCACCCTAACCCTCTCCCGGCGGGAGAGGGGACTGAACGAGAAGAAGTCGGGGCGACAAGAAGCCAATTGAGCTCTTTCGACGCGGTGCCACGTCAATCGAACCGCATATGCGACGCTTTATTATTGCCTTCGCCCAGATATCACATATTAGAGTGGGGCGGTCAATGTCGGCTGCTGTGAGGAAAGGTCAACTGGCGCGGTCTTGTCAATTAGTGGGGGCAGACAATTTCGCACATGGGGGGCATTCCGGCCGGGGCCAATCAATTTCCCCCAGTGTATGGGATCCCTCAGCCGCCCGATAATCGCAACGGACCACCCAGCAAATACTTGGCCCCAGCAGCAATTGACCGGTGGCGATAGTGGCCGGCGGGGCAGGCCATCGCCGATTCTGGCCCAACGTGGCCCGGCAGCGGCGGACCAGTGGCGATAGGTGGGTTGGCAGGAGAGCCGCTGGCAGGCTCCCGCTTACGCTTTTCGCTTGTCCAGTCCGTTGATGAGACCGCTGAGCATTTTGGCGATGACCTCCAATTCGGCACGGAGGTCAACGTGCCGTTCTTGGCTGAGAATGCCTCGTCGCCGAGCTACTTCGAGCAACGGCACGCACTCCTGCACCGATCCACGCGCAATCGTAAAAAAATTACGGCGATCCGGCTTCGTAAACCGGCCATTGCCCTCCGCGAGGTTCGCAGCGATGGACAACGCAGCACGATTCAACTGATCCGCCAAATAATAATATCCCCTCGGACAGTTTTCGGTGACAGAGGCTACTTGATCCGCCAGATTCACAGCCTTCTGATACACCTCAAGATTCTCGAACATAAAAGCCATGTTAGAGCAGGGGAACAGGTGACCGCAGGCGAGCTGCCGTTTTTCACCTGTTCACCTGTTCACCTGTTCTTGTGTTCGCCTGCTCTACTTTTTCCCACCAAAGGTGGGAAGAAGTCGGGGCGACTGGACGCCAGTGAAACTTTTCTTACAAGGTGCCGCGTCCATCCCGCCAGCCATCCGACGCCTGATCTGCGCCTTTCTCCAAAGCACCCCACCCCAGAATTGAAGCCGATGCTGGCCCGGCGGTCAAGCCTTCGGTCCGCTACACAATCAGTGATCGGCCTGCGGGGGCGTAGCATAGCGGCTCAGCAGGGGGAGCCTCGTAGTAACGGCTCGGTGGTGCAACTCGCAACATTGACCGTCCACAGCAAGAAGTCCCCGGTTAGGCCGGCCGCCTGACGGGACCAGCCGGGAAAGCGAAATTGGCTTGACATTGCAAGGGTATCCGCTATCTTGGGGGGTGTGCGGCTGTCGCGTAAAGTCCAGCCCGTAATTGCCATGTGAACGGTCGGTGTAGTGGTGAGCGGCTGCTACCAAGCCATCTCAGCCGTCGCTGATCGCAAACGAATCGACGGAGTGAGTAATGAGTCTTGGGCCACCCCCACCCTGGAAGCATCTGGCAGATGAAGGCTCCCGCGCAACGCTGACGCTCTTGCGCGAGAGAACCGCGCCGATACTCGCGAACAACCTCTTGCCGCACTTCACCGACCATAGTGTTGACCACTCTGACAGTGTTGCACGACTAATTGACAATTTATTGGAGAATGGCACAAAAACGCTGACAGACCAGGAACTCGTTATCTTGTACAGCGCGTGCTATCTCCACGATATAGGAATGCAATTCGAGCCAGCCGGCGAGACAGAGGTAATCTCATCGCTCAACCTTCTGCCGCCCTGGGATCGACAGAGCATACCGAACAAGCGAGAGTTGCTGCGTGCGCACCACAACCGAATATCGGCAGAGCTTGTTCGCAAATCGGTAAACTCGCCAACCCCGCCCATCGGCTTTCAGTTACCGTCGGCATCCAATGCGTCGTATATCGCGTGCCTCTGTCACGCGCATTGCATTTCGGCACACACATCCGAGTATGACGGGTTGCTTGTAGACAGTCCCGTCCGAATGCGGCTGCTGAGCGCGATTCTCAGACTTGCTGACATTCTCGACGAATCGCGCCGTCGCGCCACGCGCGAGAGGGCCCGGACTCTTGAGTTGGACCTTGACGCACAGACGCATTGGTGGCGTCACTATTACACCGAGGACGTAACCTTCAACCACACCGATCGGGAAATCACCATCCATTTCGATTTTCCGCCCGAACGGCTCGCGGAGTACAAGCAGATCGTCCCCCTCCTCCAAATGCCGCAAATCCACGCAGAACTCCAGTGCCATATTCCGGTTTTGGTGAAGCACGGCCTTGGATGGTCTGTACGGCACGAATCGAAATGCAAGCCCTACAGTGACGTTGATGAAATGCCGGAAGGGGTCCTTACCGCAATGCTCCGGCAATTAGCCGAGCAGCGGCGTGTCGAAGACGAAGAGCGGCGACTCCTAGCCTTGAGCCAGTTTCAAGAAGCGAGACCCAGCATTGAACGGCGGTTGCAGAGCCTCAAGGAGCGTGAGTCATCGACGGAACCGGGAGCCTATTTGCTTGAACTGAGCAATATCGCCTTTGACCTATTCGACCTTGGTGGGCGCAGAAGCGCTCATTCAGTCCTCCACAGCAGCTATATCGAAGGTCTCCACCACCTGCAACTTGATGATCGAATTCGGATTGGAATAAGATTGCTTGAAGTGCTGGTTGATGATGGACGCGATTTTGAGACAACCCAACTCATTGAAAAACTGGCACCTTCACTCCAAGAGCTTCCGCAAAACGACGATCGAAGACGTAAGTACACCCTGCTCGAAATCAGGGCATTGATCTCTGCATGTGGCTACCAAGAGGCTAAGGCGGCTATCACTGCCGCATTGCAGTGGGCATCGCCAGCGGAGGCAGTCTCATTGACCGCCGACTTGGCCGAAATCGAATTGCTACAGGGTGATTTTGGGGAGGAGGAGAGTCGCACAGATGCTTAATTTAGTATCACCCGAAACGCGAATTGCGATCGCACATGCCCGCCGTTATGCAATGGCAGGGCAAGAACAAGTGGCCTTTGACCAACTTGAAAGACTACGCCCAAAGACAGCACCGAGTCCGGTCGATCATGCAGCGGTCCTACTAACAAAGGCAGAATTGCTATACCTAGCGGGCAGATACAGGGCTTCCTACGAACTGTTTGCAGACGAATTGGAGTCCCTGGCTTCTCAATTACCGCACCCTGTCGCGCTTGTAATTGGGTTCAATCGCTGCGACGTTGCCATGTCGCTCTTCGATTCTGCCAGCACATTACGGTATTACGATCTTCTTGACGAACAACACATCGCGGGAATCGAACACTGGGATGACTCTGCCATATTGAGCGCGACAAGCAATTCGGCCAGAGGTCGCAGCTATGAGTCGCTGCCAACAATCTGGCGCGAGTTACTTCGGACCTATCACCAAGGGCGATGGGCCGCTTTCCGTCAGGCGTCACGTTACATGGCTGACGAATGTATACGAATCGGCCTTCCGCAAGAAGCTGCTTTCCATGCTGCCATTGCATTCGACGGCGATCTCGCCAAGCGCCTCGGTGCAGCGCTGCTAAACTCGCGGGATGCCAATGCGATAGGCGCAACCATCACCAAGCTGCTGTTGACAGCGAACCTTCAGCGGCATTTCGGTATCGCCTGTGAGTTGTTTCAAGCAATGTCGGATGTTGTGCCCGATTCTTTCGTTGACCGGATAATTGATTGGGTACTAATGCGGTGCGCCAGCCCCGAGACGCCCGAACGCTATGAGTCGCTTCAATCTGTAGCCTGGAAGACAGTCGAATCGCTTGCTGCACGGGCCAAGTCGGATACCGCCCAAGGAATAGTTGCAGCGGCGCTAAATCATCAGGCATGGAACGCAACAGTCGAGAAGGCAAATCAGTTCATTCCAGTTCGTGAGGAAATAATTGATGCGGTGAACCACGCCGTCGTTGTCCTCCCAATTGAGACGTTGGGGGAGTTGGCAGATGCCGCGATAGCACTTGCGACTGACCGTCGCAATTTCAAAGACTTCAACAATGCGATAAGTCTTCTTAGCCATATAGCGCATCGAGCACCAGACGATGTTAAAGCCACAATCACGTCCGCCCTGTACCAATCAGGCCAACCGATACCGCCAGCGTTGATGCAGGCGGCTCCCTATTTTGGGAAAAAGATACTGAATACGGAGGGGCAACTCGAACGGTACGCGGTACATGTAGCGGATAGCATTAGACAGGTGGTTCAGCGCGTCCCAAAGGGCGAGAAGCCAAAACCCGTTGATGGGACCGTTATGACCTGGAACTCCGAGAAGGATTTTGAAAGCCTTGTCGTACATCTGATTTCCACTGAAGGTGTGTGGGGGCTGGTGCGTCACAGCGAGCAAGTTCCGATCGAATCGCGCAGGGTGGTCATTGGAGCGTTGCTTGAAGCAATCAATAATCGAGATAACCTTCTTGACAACAAGATCGCTTTTATTGACTGCCTAAGTTCGACTTTTGCACATTATGCGGCCATGGTGACCGCGTTTTCCAGTAGTTGTTGAATTTTTCGTAAGCCCGGGCCGTGTAGCGCCAGTGACAAAACTGTCTGTCGGATACAGCGGCGACG
>JBDKTJ010000088.1:0-33686 GCA_039698075.1 Thermoguttaceae bacterium
ATCCGGGCTCGACCGCACGCGATTGCGACGACGCGACATTCGACCGGCGCCGGCCCATCAGAACACGGAATTGGCCTCGGCCCGGGCGATGGACCGGTCGTGCCATCGGGCCAGCGCCGTCACGACCGCCAGCCCGCCGCACAGGGCCATCAGCATGTCGCCTTGCGCGTCCCACGGGTCGCCCTGCATGCCCAGCCACTCCGGACCGCTGGCCGGATAAAACCACACGACCCACTGCCATTCGAGCAGTTCGTAAAACGCGCTGAACGCCAGCCCGACGCACACCGACAAGAAAGACAATACGAAACCGCGGCTCAACGGGGTCCAACGCATCAGCGTCTCGCGAGTCAGAAGGGCTACGGTGAACCCCTGAAAAAAATGGCCAACCCGGTCAAACTCGTTCCGCGATCCGTGCATGGCGTCGCGAAGCCAATTGAACAACGGCATCTCGGCGTAGGTGTATTTCGCGCCGGCGGCCAACACGACGAAATGAACCGCCACGACCAAATACAAGAGCGTCGAAAACCGCACTCGCGTCGAGAGAACCAACAACGCGATCACGCCAAGCCCGCCCGGCACGATCTCGAACAGCCACGTGCCGTAGTCCGCCGGATAAACCAACGACCAAACGGTGGCCGCCAACGCCACGGCCAAAAGCCACCATGCATCGCCACAAAAGAGATGTCGTTGGGCCACGATTTTTTTCCAAGGTTCGCAAAGGACTCGTAAAAAACACACATCCCAAAACCTGTTGGCTCCCGGCCCGTCGGATCGCGGCGGCGTCCGTTGTCCGTTTTCTCTTGCGAGAAGGGCAGGGCAGGGGGGGCGAGGCTTGACCAAAACACGCGACGGACACAGCGATCTCTGCTTTGCCCTCACCCTGGCCATCTCCCAATGGGAGATGGGACGCTCATGCGGACGTGCCGCTTACACTTTGACCGCACGGCCGCGGACCACCGACTCGGTCTGTTTCTGGCACAACACCACCGCGTCGCGGGCCAGTTGACCGTCCAATCGCGGCGAAGGCTTGCCGGTCTGCACGGCGCGGACCACATCGCCCAACTCGCCCGCGAAGCCGTTCATCGGATCGGCCGAGCCGAGTTTCGGGCGGGTCACTTTGCCGTCGTCGGTCAGCACGGTCAGCGGCGTGACGGCGTCGCCCACCTTGCCCAGCGCGGCGTAGTCGAACAGCAGCGTCGCCTTCTCGAAATAGATTTCAAAGCCCTGGGTGAAGGGCCGGCCTTGTTGGCCGATCACTCCACAGACGGCGGTGACCATCCGCGGCGGATCGAAGAGGAACTGGGTGCAGAACCGCTCGACCACTTGGCCGCGCATCGTGCCGACGCTTTGCACCGCCTTCGGCATCCCGAACATCAGGCGGATGAAATGGGCA
This sequence comes from Thermoguttaceae bacterium, assembly GCA_039698075.1. Taxonomy (GTDB): domain Bacteria; phylum Planctomycetota; class Planctomycetia; order Pirellulales; family Thermoguttaceae; genus JAJFVC01. The sequence goes on from JBDKTJ010000088.1 coordinate 1,394, forward strand.
TCGTGGATGTGCAGGTCGAGCATCGGACCGCCGCACTTTTCGGGATCGTAAAAATCACGCATCCACAGCGGATCGGAAACCATCCGTTTGAACTGGCCGCCCAACAGCCGACCGAACTTACCGCTCTGGGCGACTTCGTAGGTGTATTGATACTGCGGAAAAAATGAAAGCACCTGGCCGATCGACAGCAGTTTGCCGGCCCGCCGGGCGGCGTCGACCATCCGCGTGGCGTCGCTGGGCTTCAAGGCGATGGGCTTTTCGCACACGACGTGCTTGCCGGCCTTCAACGCGGCGATCGTCATGGGCGCGTGGGCCGCCGGCGGCAGGCAAATGTCGATCAGATCGAGATCCGGATCGGCCAACATGGCGTCGAACTCCGCATACTTGGTCACGCCCGACAAATCCATCTTCTGGCCTTGCGGACCGAAATTGCCCTTGATGGTCCGCCAATCGCCGGCCAATCGTTCGGGAAAGTTCTTCTCGCAAAGCGCCGCGACCTTCACGCCGCGAAGCTTTTGGTAGGTCAAATAGTGGACCATGCCCATGAAACCGATGCCTGCAATGCCGACGCGAATCATTTTTGGATGCTCCTGATGGAATAAGAGGCCAGCGGTTGGCGACCATTGGCCAGAGAATCACATTTGAAAAAAACCGGCCGCGGACCACCGGCCAACGGCCACGACGGTTCACGAACTCACGACTTTCAAAAACCTCTGATACGCCTCGCTCCACGCCTCCGTGTTCTTGGGCGAATACTCTTCGATGGGGAAACTTCGGTGAATGATTTCTCGAGCCTCGGCGATCGAACCGACGTCGCCGGCGGCGACCGCTTGCATCATGATGTTGCCGGTGGCGGTGGCTTCGACCGGACCGGCCACGACGCGACGCCCGCAAGCATCGGCCGTAAATTGACACAAGAGCCGATTTTTCGTGCCGCCGCCGACCGCGTGGATTGTTTCGATCCGACGGCCGTTGAGCTGCTCGCACATTTCGAGCACCTGGCGGAACCGCAACGCCAGACTTTCCAACGCGCAGCGCACCACCGCGCCGCGATCGTCCGGGGTCGGCTGGCCCGTCTTGCAGCAAAACTCGCGAATCGCCTCGGGCATATCGCCCGGCGCGGCGAACTCGGGCGCGTCGGGATTGATGAACGACCGCAACGGCGCGGCGGCCACGCTCATCTGCGTCATCACGTCCCAATCCAAATCGGCGCCGGCGTGATTCCACACACGGCGACACTCCTGGACGAGCCACAGGCCGGTGATGTTCTTGAGCAACCGGACCGTGCCGCCGACGCCGCCCTCGTTCGTAAAAGCGAGCTTCAACACGGCGTCGTTGATGACCGGGTCGGGCGACTCGACGCCCATCAGCGCCCAGGTGCCGAGACTGAGGTAACACCAATCGGGCCGCTGACCGGGCTGACTTTTGGCCGGAACCGCCATCACGGCGCTGGCTGTGTCGTGCGAGCCGGGCAACACAACGCGAGCCGCTTGCAGCCCGCTCTCGGCCGCCAGCGACGGACGCAACGGCCCCAACGTCGTGCCGGGCTGGGCGATCGGGGCCAAAATGCGCGTGGGCAGCGAAAACCGCTCGATCAGTTCGGTCGCCCAATCGCCTTCGACCGGATTGTAAAACTGCGTGGTGCTCGCCTCGGTCATCTCATTGCACTTGACGCCCGTCAACAGCCAGTGAAACAAGTCGGGCATCATCAGAAACGTCTCGGCGATGTCCAACAGCGGCGAGCCGGTCAGCTTCATCGCCAACAGTTGATACAACGTGTTGACCAACATGAACTGCAAACCGGTGTGACGAAAGATTTCCTCGCGCGGAACAATGCCGCAGGCTTTCTCGATCACGCCTTCGGTGCGGCGGTCGCGATAGTGGTATGGATTGCCCAGCAGTTCGTCGCCGCGTCCCAACAGACCGAAATCGACGCCCCAGGTGTCGACGCCCAGGCTCGTGACGTTGGGATCAGCGACCGCCGAGGCCCGCAGCCCTCGCCGCACATGACTCCACTGACCCAAAAAATCCCAGTACAGTCGGCCTCCGACGTCCACCGGTCCGTTCTCAAAACGGTAGACCTCTTCAAGCCGAAGCATTCGGCCGTCAAAGCGTCCCAAAACATGCCGCCCACTGGACGCCCCCAAATCCACCGCAAGATAAGTCTTGTGAGCCATACGGGTGCCACTAGTTGCTGTGGTATCTCTGGAAGGGCATTCAGGTCGCCGCAGGTGAAACTGTTATCGTGACTATTTTGAAGACCGCGGTCAAGTATGGGGGGGTGGGATGTTTTGAAATCGAAATGGACTGGGCGTTGACGTGCGTTTCGGCCCGATCGGCGCATACTAGACATTGTTCACTAACTTTCGTACAATTGAGTTTCTTGAAGGGGAGTGGTCATGAGAGTCTCAGCGAAAACCGAATATGCCTGTATCGCCATGTTGGAATTGGCGACCCAATACGGACTGGGCCAACCGGTCCGAATCCGACGAATTGCCGAGCAGCACGGGGTGCCGCCGCGGTTTTTGGTCCAAATCCTGCTTCAATTGAAGGGGGCGGGACTGGTCGGCAGCGTGCGCGGCGCCGCCGGCGGCTATCAGCTTCTGAAACCGCCCCAGCAGATTTCGCTGGGCCAGGTGATGGAGGTGATCGACGGTTCGCCGGAGGAGAGCAATCCGGCCAGCAGCGCGTCGACCGATTCGCCGGTGGTCAAAGTGCTCCTGGAGGCCTGGCACAACGTCGGCATCGCCCAGCACAAGATGCTCAACGCCATCACGCTCGCCGATCTGCTCGAAAAGACCAAAGAGCACGGCGCGCAAATGTACCATATCTGATTGGACCGTGTCCGCCGAATCGTACTGCCGCCGGGAGTTGCCGTGTCCCCGTCCGTTCACGGGGGTCGTGCCTTGTGTCGCAGAGGACGGGCGGATCGGACAACCTTAATTCGCGTCGACTCAACCGTAAGAAAGAAACATACCCATGAATTCGCTTGTGCCTGCCCATGGCGGTTTGCAGGAGCCGCTGTGTTGGACCGTTCCCTCGGACGCCGTGGACGATTTCCTCGCCCACGCCAAGAGCCTCATGCAAGTGCCCGTCTCGGACGCCGATCTGTCGACCGTCTATCGGTTGGGCGACGGCGCGCTGAGCCCGTTGAACGGTCCGATGGACTCGGCCACGTACGATCGCGTGCTCGACGAGTCGGTGATCGTGCACGACGGCAAGCGATACGCCTGGACCATTCCGTTGGCGCTGCCCGTGACCGAAGAACTGGCCAAGCGGCTTCGCGTCGGCCAATCGGTGGCGTTGGTCAACACGGCCGGCGAGGTGGTCGCGGCCCTTGAGCTGACGGACATCTATCCCTGGAACAAGCCGCGTTATTTGGAAAGCGTCTACCTGACCAAGCGAACCGACCATCCCGGCGGCGACATGGTGTTGAAGGCGGACGCCGACAAGACCTACCTGCTGGGCGGACGCATCCGCGTGTTGCCGCAGCCGAAAGATCCGCGGTTCGGCCGCTATGTGCTCACGCCGCACGAGGTGCGCCGGTTGCTGGCCGATCGGGGCTGGAATCGGGCTGTGGCGTTTCAAACCCGCAACCCGCTGCACCGCGCCCACGAATACGCGTTGGTGTACGGGCTGGAGACATTGTTGCGGGCGGGCCACAACGCCGGCGCGTGTCTGAATCCGTTGATCGGCGAGACCAAGGGCGACGACGTCGACGCCGACGTGCGGATGCACACCTACGAAACGCTCATCGACCACCGTTCACTCGGCGACGGCGACAGCGATTCGTCGCTTTGGGGTCCGCGCGGCGAGTCCGTGCCCGACCGCGTCATTCTGCTCGGTCTCGACATCAAAATGTTCTACGGCGGTCCGAAAGAGGCGGTGATGCACGCCATCTATCGCCAGAACTTCGGGTTCAGCGATTTGATCATCGGCCGCAAACACGCCGACGCCCCGTATCACGACGGCACGGCCATCTGGGGCGATTTCGACGCCCAGGAGATTTTCGATCACCTGGCCGGCGACCTGAAAATTCATCCGCTTCGGGTCGGTTTCGCGGCCTACTACGATTCGATCGGCCGGGTCGACCTGATGGAAAACCACGACGGCGAAAAGCCCGTGTTCATCTCGGGCAAGGAAGTGCGCAAGTGCCTGCTGGAAGGCCGGCCCGTCGATCCGCGGATCATGCGCGAGTCGACCGCCGCGATCCTGACCGCCGCGATGAACAAAAAATAGAGGAGAGGGGGAGAGGGAGAGAGATCAGCTTCGCCCCATCCGCTTCGCTTTCTCCAAAATCGCCGGTCGGGCCGACTCCATCATGTCGCGCACGTCCTCGTAGCGCATCGTCCGCTGTTCAAACGTGCGGCGCTCGATCGCCCCGAGAAATCGGGCCCGAAACTCCGCCAGGTTCGAGCCGTAAATGTGAAAACTGTCGGCTATGTGGCAGTATCGGCCCAGTTCGACCGTGTGGCCCGACAATTCGCTCACCCGCGCGGCGATGCGCTGCTGCAATCGCACCAGCGCGAAGATGTTCATGAACGCCGCTCTGTAGGCGTCGTTCGAACGAAATCGCACGTTCATGTTCAGCAGCGGCCGCTCGTCCTCGAAGAGAATCCGACACCACACGCTCTGCAAACACGCCGGATCGTAACAGGCGTTGTCTTCCCAGACTTTCCAGGTGATGGCTTGCGCGCGGCGCGTGTAGGGCGTTTCGGCCAACTGCCGGCAAATATTCTCGATCTGATCCATCGGATCGCAGGTCGGCGCGTCGTAGCCAAACAGCCGCTGATGGTACGTGTATTCCCATCGGGTGTCGTTTGGATCGTTGGGGTCGCGGATGCAGTGGTCCTTGATCCCGTCGCACACCTCCATGACATACTCTTCCAGCTCCTCAAACCCGCCGGGAAAATCGCGGTGGATCCTCGGTTCGGCCAGCGGCTGCTCGACCGTAATCACCATGGTGGCGTCCTTGCTCGGCGGATCGTCGGGCTTGTCGTATTGGGTTTTGACGTCGCAGCCCGAGCGATACAGCTCGACCAGGGCGTTTTCCCAAGCCTCGGCGATTCCGCAGCCACGCACCGAAAGAACGGGGATTCCAGCCATGCGTCTTCCTTTCGCAAAAACGTCGCCTGCCGGCGGCCCGCCGGACGATTGGCCCTTTCGTCGCGCGCAGGTTTGCAGGAAACGGCCGCTTATTGTCCGCTGCCGACCGGTTTTCCGCAAGAGGGCAGGGCTGGGGAGGAAACGTGTCTTGAATCCGACCGCGTCTCCGGTAAAATGGTCTCGTGACTCTGCCCTACAATCTGCTCATGCTGGCCGTCGACGCCTTGGCGATCTGGCTGATCGGCCGAACCCGAAGCCTGATCGTCTGGTGCGCCGTGATCGGTTGCGCGGCGGCGACCGCCGTCGGGTTGGGTTATTTCTTGGGCAACCGGTTTGAAAACCATTTCGGCGTCTATCGACTCTGGTGTTTCGGACTGTTCTACCACGCTTCGCTGTTGCTGAGCGCTTCGGCGTTTACTTGGCGGAAATCTCACCCGCGATGGGCCGTCGCCTCGCTGGTGGTCGTCGGCGCGCTGGTGGCCCTGGCCGCCAACGCTTTTTGGGTCGAACCTCATCGGCTGGAAGTGTCCCATTGGAAAGTGGTCAGTCCGAAACTGCGACGTCCGTTGCGGGTCATCGTTCTGGCCGATCTGCAAGCCAATCGTCTGGGCCCGTTCGAGGTGTCCGTTTTGCAACGGGCCAAGGCCGAAAAGCCGGACCTGTTGCTGCTGGCCGGCGACTACCTGCAAACGACGCCTGATCAGATGCCCGCCCTCAGCGAGGATTTTCATCGTTGGCTCCAAAAAATCGGTCTTTCCGCGCCCTTGGGCGTCTTCGCCGTCCAGGGCAACGTTGATCCGAACCATTGGCGCGACGTTTTTCAGGGGCTCGACATCGTCACGGTCTCTGCAACTCGCTCGTTCGATCTGGGCAATAACGTGCGGTTGACCTGTCTCGGGTTGCGCGATTCGTTCAACACGGACTTGAAGCTCGACAATCCACGGCCCGACCAGTTTCATCTCGTGTTGGGCCACGCGCCCAATTTTGCGTTGGGCCACGTAGAGGCCGATCTGTTGGCGGCCGGCCACACGCACGGCGGACAGGTCCGGGCGCCGTGGATCGGACCGATCACCACGCACGCCCGAACCCCGCACGCCTGGTCGTCCGGCCTGACCGACCTGCCCGGCGGCGGAAAGCTGTCGGTTTCTCGCGGCATCGGCCTGGAGCGCGGCTACGCTCCGCCCATCCGGCTCTTCTGCCGCCCGGAACTCGTCGTCCTCGATTTGTCACCCAACTAACACTACAGGGCTGGGTTCACCACGGAGACACGGAGAACACTGATTCAGAAGGGCAAAAGGGATAAAAACTTAGGGCCATGACGCCGTTCTCGGAAGTGCAACGACCTTGCACAGGGGTGCGACGTGCGTCAGATGGCGGCCTGCAAGAGCACCTTCTTTTCTGCTTCTCGGTCTTCTCCGTGTCTCCGTGGTGCGTTTCCTACGTGCCTGATCTAGCGCGGTAGCACTAATAGCGTCACGTTTTTGCGGTTTTATTGAAAAAACGCGAGTGTCCCGTCGAGATCAAAGTTTTGTCCAACACAAAAGGCCCAGGCATTGGGAGAAAGTCCCCGTGAAATGGGTTTCGTGCGGTTTGCCTCCGGTTCCTTGTTTCTTTTCAACCTGAGGGCGACTGTTCCGGCGGTCGCCGGCGTCTATGATAATAGTGGCGTGTCCGAAGCGGTCGACATCCAGCACCGTTCCATGACTCGCACGTGGGCTGATTCTCTAGGAGAAAATCGGGGATATCCGTGAACATCTACAAGCCATGCGACATCCGCGGCGACGCCGCCACAGAATTGACATTGGAAGGGTACGAACGTTGGGGGCGGATTTTGGGCCGTCAGACTCCGCAGGGGGCGAAGTTTGTCGTCGGCGGCGACGTTCGGGCCTCGACGCCGGAGTTCTTGGCCGCGCTGGTTCGCGGTCTTTCGCGTGAAGGACTCGACGTGGTCCATTTGGGCCAACTGCCCACGCCGATGGTCTACTATGCGAAACGACGGATTCAAGCGGCAAGCTGCGCCGTCGTCACGGCGTCGCATCACCCCGCGTCGATCAACGGACTGACCTGGATGGTCGGCGATCGTCCGCCCTCGCCCGACGACGTGGCCGCGTTGGCCCTCCCGCCCGACGACTCGGACGACCGGCCGCCGAGCGTCGTTCGTTCGCTGGACATCTCGTTCGATTACGTCGCGTGCCTGCAAGAGACGTTCGTCGAATCGATGGACGCCCGGCTGCACGTGGTGCTCGACCCGATGCACGGTTGCTGGGCCGAACGGTCGCGCCGCTATTTGCATGCCGTTTTTCCGCAATGTCTGTTTTCGACGATCCACGATCAAGTGGATGACCAATTCGGCGGCCGCGAGCCCGACTGCTCGCAACCTTGCCAGTTGACGGACCTGTCCGACGCCGTGTATCGGGAGCGGGCTCATCTGGGCATCGCGTTCGATGGCGACGGCGACCGGATCGCGCTGGTTGACGGCGACGGCGTCGCGCTGCGGCCCGAGGAAGCCGCCTGGACGCTGTTGAGCAGCATGACGGACGAACTGCCAGGCCAGCAATTTATTCACGACGTCAAGTTTTCAGATCGGATTCCCGAGGCGGCCCGACGCTTCGGCGCCGAGGCGTTGGCCGAGCAAAGCGGCCACGGGTTTCTGCGTGAACGGATGATGACCACCGGCGCGTTGTTCGGCGCGGAGGTCAACGGACATTATTTTTATCGGGCGCTCGGCGGCGGCGACGACGGACTTTACACGGCGTGCCGGCTGCTCGCGTATTTGGCCCGCTCGGGCCGGTCGTTGGCCGAGCTGCGTAAGAGTTGCCCGCCGATCTTCATGACGCCCGACCTCCGCATCGCGGCCGACGAGGCCCGGCAATCGCAAGTGCTCGAACAAGTCCGCGCGGCCTGGGCCGATTTTCCACAGTGTTCGGTCGACGGTTTGCGGATCGATTTTCCCGGCGGTTGGGCGTTGGTCCGCCGTTCGGTGACCGAGCCTGCGCTGACGTTTCGGTTCGAGGGCCTCGATTGGCACGCGTTGGAGGATCTGGTCGAGCGGTTTTGCGACGCCTTGCCCGAGGAGGGCGACGAACTTTGGGCCCGCTACCAGGCCGCGATGGGCGGCGAGTCGGCTTCCTGACGTCACAGAATAAGCTATACTTGCTCCCAGACGGTTCAATAGAACCGCGGAGCCCACCGTCACTTTCGCTATTGTGTGGGCCTATTAAGGAGCTTCGCCATGAGTCCGGTGGAATGGTATTTCGCTCGTGGGACCAAACAAGTGGGCCCGGTTTCGGCCGCCGAACTGAAACGGCTGGCCGGCGTGGGCGAATTGCGTCCCCAGGACCTCGTTTGGCGTGAAGGGCTGGCCGAATGGGCCCCCGCCCGAAGCGTGCGAGGACTCTTTGAAGACGGCTCGCCGGCAACCGACGAATCGCCCTCGCTGCCGGTGGTCGATCTGTCGCAAGCCGCCGCCGCGCCGCGACGGTCGCCTCGCCATCCCATGGACTGGCTGCTCGGCATTTTGCGCGCGATGTGGCCCATCGAACGAATCGAAGCCGTCGCCCGCGGGTTTCAAGCCGTCGGACTTTACGGGCTTCTGGCGTCCATGCTGCTGGTCGTTGTGTTCGTGGGCATCGCAGCCGCCCACGGCGACGCCGCGTCAAACCTGCTGGTCGGCGCGGCGATCGTCATCCTGCTGGCGGCCTTGCAGTTTGCGGCCCGAAAGTTTTGCGGGGCGATCGAGCGATTGCAACGCGCGACGTCCGCCCAACTGCCGTCGAGCGACGTGCCCGACGGATTGGCCGTCCTCAGCCTCGGCGTTGGACTGTTTGTCCTGTTGGTCGTTTTGACGGCGGCGCTGCAGACCGGTCATTTTCTTTGGATCTTGTTCGGCGTGGCCGGGCTAGTCGTCTATGTGTACGCGGCCGTCGTGGCAGCGTCGCCCGCCTCGCTGGGCGTTTCGATCGTCGAGTCGGACATTCCGGCCAGCCGCGAGACGATTCAAGCCGTCACCTTCTTGTTGAAGAAGAAAATGCGAATCGTGCCGGTGGTCATGGGCGCGGGCGTCACAGTCGGCTTGGTGCTGCTGGGGATCGCCTGCTGGACGGCCGCCCGCGGCGACGCGACCTCGTTGGCCACGGCCAATCTGGCCTTCGCCACGTTGCTCGTGTCGGGCTTGCTGCCGGTGCTTGCTTATGGGCTGTTCCTGCTCGCGCTGCTCGTCGTGGCGATTTGGCGAGCGGTGCTCACGCTGTCAAACAACGACCAGCCGCCCGCGACTCCTGGAACGCGGACGTCATGACTTCACGAGATGCAGCCCGCGGTCGTCGATCGCGTAGGGAATGATCTCGTCGGTGCAGGCGCTGCCGCGATGCTTGGTGACGTACATCGCCCGACGAAAACGCATGCCTTCGCGGATCTTGCCCAAATGGATCACCGTGTTGGCGTTCGACAGCACGTCGCCCTCGTCCAGCGGCCGTTCGATCAGCCCGTCGAGCGTGGTCTCTTGCGAGGTGATCAACAACAAACAGCCGATCGTCGACGGATCGTACACGTGCGCGGCCGCGGCCTCGGCGTTCGCCCGAAACCGCTCCCGAAAAAGATCCCGCGCGACCCACTCGGCGTCCTTGCGCAAAATTTGGTGGTAGATGTACTCGAACAGCTCGAACTGGACCGAATCGCTCGGACGGTCGACCGGCTCGATGCCGTCGATCACGGCGCGTCGCACGCCGGCGACAAAATGACCGTAAAAGAACGCGATCGCGGCCGTCAACCGCCGCCCCAACTCGGCCTGCCATTGACGCCAAGCGTCCACGTCCAGATCGGTCCGGGTGACGCGCTGACCGTGCTGATCGAACACGTGCAGATAGTCGCCGCGGGGCAGGGCAGGGGAGTAGAATCGATCCAGATCCAACGGCCGCTCGGGATCGACCGTCTGCAACTCCCAGCCGAACATTCGCCGGGCGTAATCGGCGTGGCTTTGCGAATCGCCGCGCGAGCACATGTCGAACACGATTCCACGCGAGCCTTCCTGCTTCAAACCGGCCTGGGCGAATTGCAGCCCGAACTGCGTCTTGCCGATGCCGGTCGAGCCGACCAGCGCCGTCAGCGTGCCGGGCAGCAGTCCGCCGCCAAGCAGTTCGTCCAGTCCCTCGATGCCCGTCGATAGTCGCATAGGATTCGTCATGAGCGGAAATCGGCATGACGGAAGATCCGTCGCGGCGCCGGTGTCAATCTCGCAAAAACTCCGGCCATTTTACCATCTTTTCCCGCAGATTCAAGACTCGGCCGTCGACGACGAACGTTCCGTCTCCGTTGTGATGAATCGTGCGACGCTCTTTGCGGTCTGCGTCGATCCACGCTTTGACGGGTTCGAGAATGAACAGATTATACTTGCGCACCAGGCGGTCGTCGGCCACTCGGCATTCGACGTTGGCCAAACACTCGGCGATCAACGGCGCACCGACTTTTTTGGCCGGCAAGGCCGTCAGCCCGAACGTGTGAAACTTGTCAATGTCCGCGCCCGAACAGTTGCCGATCTCCACGGCCTCGGAGGCCAGATCGACCGTGGGAATCGCCAGCACGCACTCTTTGGTGGCGCGCAGCGCTTTGTAGCTGTAATCCCACGGCCCGAGATCGATGCCAATCACCGGCGGCCGATGGCACAGCATCATGTGATAGGTGATCGTCATCACATTGATGCGATCGCGTTGGGCGGTGGTCACCAACACCACCGGGCCCGGCTCGAACAACCGATAGACTTTCGACAGCGGCAATGATTTCAGCATATTCGGCCCTCCCCAAAAAGGCGGCGATCGGTCGACGGTTCGTTCCCCAAGAAACCACGAACGCAACGTCGTGTCAACTATATGGGTTGCCGCGAGAAAACACCGTCGTCGGAGAATCCTCCACCGGCCCGCCCGACGACCGTGGCCCAACCGTTTGCCTCGCGACGATGCTTGTTTTCCCGCATACGCCTGTTACAATCATAGTTCTTGCCTTTTTCCGTCTTCCGGTTTGCGAAAAACTCTACCGCGTACATCGTCGAGGAGCATTCCGATGATTCGATCCGCCCGTTTCTGTTGGACCATTCTTGCGTTGGGGTTGTGCGGTGCGTTTTCGGCGACGTTGCAGGCCGCCGACCAGGCGAAAAACAGCGCTCCGGCGGCCAAGGAATCCGCGAAGCCGGCGAAAAAGCCCGCCAAGCCGACCGTGAAACCGACGTTGGCCGACGTTCCCTACGGAACCCACGAGCGGCAGGTGCTCGACTTCTACAAAGCCGAATCGGCGCAGCCCACCCCGTTGCTGTTCTACATCCACGGCGGCGGCTGGGTCTACGGCGACAAGTATCGAAACCTTCCGAATCTGCGCGCCTATCTCCCGGCGGGCATCTCGGTCGTGTCGATCAATTATCGGTACACCACGCAGGCGCAACAGGCCGGTGTGAAACCGCCGGTCGAGTGGCCGATGCACGACGCCGCTCGGGCCCTGCAATTCGTCCGCAGCAAGGCCGCCGAGTGGAACATCGACAAGGAGCGGATCGGCGCGTCGGGCGGTTCGGCCGGCGCCTGCACGAGTCTCTGGCTGGCGTTCCACGACGACATGGCCGATCCGAAAAGCAGCGATCCGGTGGCGCGCGAGTCGACGCGGCTCTGGTGCGCGGCGGTGAACGTCCCCCAAACCACGCTCGATCCGAAACAGATGAAGGAATGGACGCCCAACAGCCGCTACGGCGGCCACGCCTTCGGATTCATGGCCGATCCCAAGAACCCGAAAACCCGCGATTCCCAGTTCACCCAATTTTTGGCCGGCCGCGCGCAGGTGTTGCCGTGGATCAAGCAGTACTCGCCGTACGAACACGTCACGGCCGACGATCCGCCGATCTACATGACGTTCAAAGCGCCGCCGGCGATCGGCCAAGATGAAAAAGACCCCACGCATACGGCCAATTTCGGCGCGAAGCTGGCCGAAAAGCTCCAAAGCGTCGGCGTCCCGTGCGAGTTGGTCTATCCCGGCGCGCCGGACGTCCGACATCCGACGATCGAGTCGTATTTGCTCGAGAAACTCAAGGCGCCCAAGCCGTAACCGGCCGGCCGCGGCGCACGTTCAGGCTGCGGCCCGTTGCAGTTCCTCCAAGAGTCGGTCGATCATCGCGTCGGTGTGGGTGGCGAACACGGCCAGCCGCAAGGCGCCTTCGGACCCCAGCCCGGCATACTGCGCCATGTAGGCCACCGCGATGCCTCGCCCCATCAATTCGCGTTGAATGCGTCGCATGTTCTCGGCCGTGCCGATCGTCAGTCCCGCAATCGGCGCAGGCGAATCGCTCACGGAAAATCCCAGCTTGCGCAGCCCAACCTTCAATCGCCGCGCGTTGGCCAACAGCCGCTCGCGCAAACCCGGCTCGGCCGCGATCAGTTCGAGGGCTCGGGCCGTGGCCGCTGCGATCGGCGTCGCCGGCGGACTTGCGCCGGCCGTGTAGGACGAGCCGGCTCGAAGCTGTTCGACGAACGGGTCGTCGCCGACGATCACGCCGCCGTAGCCGCCGACGGCCTTGCTCAACGTGCCGCAACACAACAGGGCAGGGCAGGGCAGGGGGGGCCTTGCCGTGTTGACTCCATCCGCGGCGATTTCAAAATATTCAAACGTGCCGCGACCGTGCGGCCCCAACACGCCAAGCCCATGGGCGTCGTCCAACAACAACGTCGAGTCGGGATACTCACGCAAGACCTCGACATAGCGATCGACCGGCGCCAGATCGCCCGTGGCCGCGAAGACGCCGTCGCTCAAAACCGCCGGACATTGGCCCGGCTTGAGATGCTTTTGGATTTTCGTTCGCAACTCGTCGGGGTCGGCGTGACGAAACACGACCGGCGGCCGTCCGATCGCCCGCGCGGCCTCGAACACGCTAAAGTGCGAATGTTCGTCGACCAGCGCGACGATCCGATCAACGTTTCGCGACTGCGTCAGGATGTGGCTGCCCATCCAGCCCGAGGCGAAACAGAACGCGGCCTCGGCGTCGAACGTGGCGGCGGCGGCCCGCTCCATCCACCGCAGCGGCGGCGTCGTGCCGAACGCGGTCCTGGAGTTGGCGCTGCCGATTCCAAACTGCTCGGCGGCCTCGCACGCCGCGTGGATCACTTCGGGCCGGCCTTGCAGTGCGAGATAACTCGTGCCGGCAAAATAAAGATATTCCCGCCCGTCGATTCGAACCACGGCATCGGGAGGACTCTCGAGCAAAGGCATGACTGCGTTGCCGGATCCGCTACGATCCTCTAAAGCGCCTCGCAAACCAAATCGCCGACTTGGGTGGTCGTGTAGCCCATCTTGCCGGCGGCCTGGCTTTTCATTTTCGTTCCGGTGACCGTTTGAATGGCCTTGTTCACCCGAGCCGCGGCCTTCGCGTAGCCGAATTGGTCCAACAACATGCCGGCGGCGTTGATTGCGGCGATCGGATTGATCTTGCCGGTGCCGGTGTACTTCGGCGCGCTGCCGCCCATCGGCTCGAACATGCTGACGCCGCCGGGATCGGGATTGATGTTGCCGCCGGCCGCCACGCCCATTCCGCCCTGCAAAATGCCGGCCAGATCGGTGATGATGTCGCCGAACATGTTCGTCGTCACGATCACGTCGTAATGCTCGGGGTTCTTGACCATCCACATGCAGCAGGCGTCCACGTGATTGTAGTCGGTCTCGATGTCCGGATACTCCCGGGCAACCTCCTGGAAGGTGCGCCACCAGAGGTCGTGCCCGTAGGTCAACCCGTTCGTTTTGGCCACCAGCGTGAGTCGTTTCTTTTGGTTCCGCTTTCGCGTGTACTCAAAAGCCCAGCGAACGCAGCGCTCGCAGCCTTTGCGCGTGTAGACGGCGGTTTGCATCGCCACTTCGTCGGGCGTGCCCTTCTTCATGATGCCGCCGATGCCGACGTACATGTCCTCGGTGTTTTCACGCACGACGACGAAATCGATGTCCTTCGGGCCTTTGCCGGCCAGCGGAGTCTCGACGCCGGGGAACAACTTGACCGGCCGCAGATTGATGTATTGGTCGAATCGGAACCGAAGCTCCAGGAGCAGGCCTTTTTCGAGGACGCCGGGCGGGACGTCGGGATGGCCGACGGCGCCCAACAAAATCGCCGGATATTGGCGGAGTTCGTCGAACGCGCCGGGCGGCAGAATCTCGCCGGTCCGCAGATACCGCTCGCCGCCGAAATCAAAATCCTTCAATTCGAGCCCGATGCCCTCCAACGCGGCGACCGCCTTCAAAACCTTCACGCCCTCGGCGGCCACTTCCGGGCCCGTGCCGTCGCCGCCAATCACCGCCACTCGAAGTCGCTCGCTGCTCATGGTCGTTCTCGCCGCTCGTTGTAGGGCAGGTTGCCAACCCGTCCCAAAATGGTTTTTTCAAAATTTCAGGACAGTTGGCGACCTGTCCTACGACGTCAAAACCGTGATTTTAACCGTTTTTTGCGGCGTTCACAAGCCGCGGGCGGCGGGCCGCGCGTCCGACCAAATCCCGCGTCGGGCGGCCTTCGCGTCCAACTCGGCCCGGCGAAATCGGTCTTTTTTCGCTTCGGAGTAATGATACCAAAGCTCGGCCCTGGCCAACCCGGCGCGGATCAATTCCTCGTTGAGCATTTGGTCGCCTCGCCACACGTAGGCCAAGAGCCGGCCGTACTTGTCGTGTCGCTCGGCGTCGAATTCCAGACGCACGCGGTTGTCGCCGTCGGCCAAAAACTTTTGGGTGAACGCCGTCGCCTCGGGGCCCCACGGTTCGACGGGCCAATCCCGTTTGACCGTCTCGGGCGTGTCGGCGCCGATCAATCGCACGCGCTGCTTGCCGTCGGCCAACACCAGGGTGTCGCCGTCCACCACGCGCGCCACGCGATGTTGCTGGCCGTCGGCCGGCTGCGGCGAATGGTCCGACGACGTTTCCGGCCCCCAAGCCTTCCAAACGCTCAGCGTCGAGACAAGAAGAACCACCAGGGCCGCTTGCCACGGATTGCGCGGCAACCGTCGCTTGGGAATGGGCGTCACCATGAAAAGCTAAGGACGATCGGCCCTAATTGCTGCTGAAGCCGAATGCCTTGGCGGCTTCACGGCCCAGCGGATTTTTCAAAAACTTCCGGCGACATTCGGGACACAAATCGAAACGAAGCTGTTGATACACGTCGTCGCCGATCTGATCGCTCGACGAATCCTCCATGCGTTCCAAGATGTCTTGGATTTCCTCGAGGTGGTCGCGGTCGCTTTCGTCTCCGTCATCGGCCGTCGACGGATCGAACGCGGCGTACACCTCCATCTTCACGACATAACGGAGATCGTCCTGCGGATCCAATTCCCGCTTGCACAGATCACATGAGTATCGGATCATTATCCCCGCTCCCGAAATGTAGGACAGGTTGCGAACCTGTCTCCGTTTGAAGGGCAGGTTGCGGGCCTGTCCTTTTCGGCAGCACAAGTCGCCGACTTGTTCTGCGAAACAAAACATCCTGTTCCGTTCCCAACGGACTTCTTCCATCCTAATGCCGAACGCGGGAGGCTGACAAGCCAGCCCCCAAGAAAAATTTTTGCGTCATGATTTCCTTGCATCCTCCACGATGCAAATCGATCCATTTGTTATCGACTCCCCCCTCTGGCATCCATGTCGGCGATCGGGTAAAATACCGGAAGGTCATGGAAGCGACGCAAACACCACCCACCCGCCTGGAAGGCTCCAACGTCGGGCTTGGGAATGGGAGTTTCGGTCGTGCAAGCAGCGGTTTCTATCGCTGATCCGCGCGTTCCACGGACTTCCGGTAGTCCGCGACGGAGCGTTGTTGTCGCCGCTCGGTCCACCGCCGCGGTCGCTCGCCCAACCGGTTCGCTCTCTTGCAGCGTCTTGGTGCTCAACCGGCTTTTTATGGCCGTTCACGTGGTCAACGTGCGACGCGCCTTCGGTCTGCTTTGTCAAGAAATGGCCGAGGTGATTCATTGCGAAGACGGGACCTTTTCGACCTATTCGTTTGACTCGTGGCGCGAGCTGAGCGAATTGCGTGCCGAAAACAAGCAGGCCGACGACGATTGGATCCGCTCGGTCCAGTTCGAGGTGCAAGTGCCCCGGGTCATTCGGCTGCTGAATTTCGATCGGCTGCCGAAACAGAAATTGCATCTGAGCCGCCGCAACGTGCTGGCCCGCGACGACCATTTGTGCCAATACTGCGGCCGGCATTTTCCCACCCACCTGCTGAGCATCGACCATGTCGTGCCTCGAAGTCGCGGCGGCGCCACCACATGGGAAAACGTCGTCTGCGCGTGTTTGTCGTGCAACACGAGAAAGGGCGGCCGGACGCCTCATGAAGCCCGCATGAAATTGATCCATACGCCGCAGCGTCCCAAACGCAACCCGCTGCTGCTGATGAAACTGGACAACCCAAAGTACAAATGCTGGAAAGTGTGGCTGGACGGCGCATATTGGGAAGTCGGCGCAAAAGACTGATCAGCTGCCGCAGGGCAGGGGGCCAACCTGTTTTGTGTCGTCGCGAAGAGAAAACAGGAATAATAGGCAAGATAACTAACCACGCTTGCTTCTTTTGTGAAGACGGTTTACAATAAAAGTGTGTGCTGGCTTATCTCCCTAGAAGGCTGCGAAAAGTCGAACGTGGTCTTCACTTTCTCCGTTGCGTGGGACTGGTTCGTTTTGTCCTCTTGCCTAATTGGTCAGACGAAGCACGAGGAAACCTAGCGTGGCGCTCTCCGAGATCGACCGAAACCTGTTGGACCGATGCCTGCAACGAAAACCTCGGGCGTGGGAGGATTTCGTCGATCGGTTTTTGGGGCTCGTGATTCACGTGGTGAACCACACCGCCCGATCGCGAAACGTCCGGTTGACGCCCGCGGATCGGGACGATCTTTGTGCGGAGTTCTTTTTGGAGACGGTCCGCAATGACTTTGCGCTGCTTCGCAATTTTCGTGGTCAGAGCAGTCTGGCGACGTATTTGACCGTCGTGGCTCGCCGGATCGTCGTGCGGGAATTGCTCGCCCGAATGCCGGCCGCGCCGGTGAGCGACGCCATTTCGATTCAGGTGGCTCCTGAAATACGCGACCCTCGCCCGTCGACCGAAGAACGTCTGGCCGATCGCGAGGAGATCGAGCGACTGCTGAGCGGTCTGCAAGGAGTCGAAGCCGTAGTGGTGCGGCTGTATCACTTGGAAGGCAAGAACTACCAAGAGATCAGCGTGGCCGTCGGGATATCGGAAAACAGCGTCGGGCCGATTCTGAGCCGCGCCCGAAGCAAGCTGCGCCGCACAGGGGTCAAATCTGCGGCGGACTGACGTCGCGGTCGCCGCCGTCGCGATGGCTGAAAAACCGTCGGATCCACAGCAGATACGCCAGTCCCGCAAGGCACCAAAGTCCGCCGGTTAAATAGGTCCATCGGTTGCCGACGATGCCGATCTTTCGGATCGCATCCAACTGGACGGCCGACAGGTTCATCCTTTTGTAAAGTTCCATCGGGTCCAAACACAACGTGTTGACCACCGCGGAAACGCCACAGACAATCGCCAGGATCACGGCGCACCACCACGCTCGGATGTTCAGCTTATAGGCCCCCCAAGCCACATAGACCATGAGCACCACAAAACACCCTTGCACGCCACCGGCAACCGCTCCGGTCAAAATGCGTCCGAACAGCGGAAAAGCGGTCGGCGTCCCAATGCCCAAGATCGCAAAAATCGGAAAAACAAGCCACGACAACGCAGACCAACCCGCCAGAAGGCTCACGGCCAAGACCGGCAGCGGACAACGATCGGTCCAACGGATTTGTGGATCTCGATATTCCACGGTGGCCTTCACATTCTTGCTGCCGTAGAACCACACGAACAGCGCCGGCAGGCTGACGTACACCAGAAACATCACCGCGATAAAGATAAAGAAGGCCGGCATCGGCGAGCTTCCGCCCTGGGGCATCTGGCTTTGCATGTTCCTAAGCGAGATTGCTGCGACGAAGAACATGCCCACCAGCCCGGTGACCATCCAAAACCACGCGAAAATCAGCATAAGCGATCTCGCCCACCGTCGGCATCGAATGGAACCCATCCCTAGGATGACAAAACAAGCCGCCCCCAACCCCAAAACCATCGCCGCGGGAATCATCGTTTTGGCATCCACCGGGGGGGCGGTGCATTTTTGATTGGCCGCCGGCGGCGCCGAACAGGTCCGACATCCCGAGCGTCCCAGCACCATGCCACAGACCAACAACGCAAGAGCCAACCCGATCAGAATCTCCACGATTCCGAATAGGACCAAGCCCGCTTTTCGATCCTTGAACGACAAATCACCGACCGGCGTTGCATCGCTCATCATCGCTCACCTCGCCATGGGGAAAAGAACGTTCGTCCAACCAGCGGGCCATCTTCAAATATCCGCCGCGCGATTGTCAATCCCCCCACGACCATTTTGGCGACGGTCCGAACGGAGCGATCAAGAAAAGGGCAGGGCAGGGGACGAACTGACCTGGTTGTCGCGACAGTGACTCCATGCTACAATGTCGGCACGTTCAACGCTCCATTTTCCGTTCTCACTCCCACCCCTTCGTATTTACTTACCAGCCGTAGGAGAAAGCCCATGTGTTGCAGGCCCTCTTGGTGCGTCATGGTCGTTGGCCTTTTGTGGTGCACACTCGGACAGGCGCAATCGCCGTCCACGTCGAACCGTTTTGACGGTCTCAGCGTGAACCTCGGCAATCTCCATCAGATGTCCAGCGCGCGGTCCCGGTCGATCAGCCCGGAGAACTTCACGGGCGAAAAAGGCAAGGCCGGAATGGCCACCGAAGGCACGGGCAAAATATCCGCGCGCGAGTTGGGCCAAGGCTGGAAGGTCTCGCCCTCGGTTCACATTAAAGCCAAATCGACCTTTACCCTGGCGGAGATCGACGGATCGGGCGCCATCCAACAGATTTGGATGACCCCGGCCCCGCTGGGCGACACTCGCCTGTACATCCTTCGGTTCTATTGGGACGGCGAGAGCGAGCCTTCCATCGAGGTTCCGTTGGGTGACTTCTTCGCCTGCGGCTTGGGCCAGTATTGTCAGATCAACTCGCTGCCCGTCTGCGTCAACCCAGGCAGTGCCTTCAACTGCTATTGGACCATGCCCTTCCGTAAGAAAGCGAAGATCACCCTGGAGAATCTCAACGACAAAAACATGCTTCTTTACTATCAAGTCAACTATGCGCTGGCGGACGTGCCCGACGACGCGGCGTATTTCCACGCGCAGTTCCGCCGCGTGAAGAAGTTGGCGGCAAAGAGCGTGTATACGCTGCTGGATGGTGTGGCCGGCCGTGGACAATACGTCGGAACCTACATGGCGTGGGAAGCCTGCAGTCCCGGCTGGTGGGGCGAGGGGGAAATCAAGTTTTACCAAGACGGCGACAAGGAATACCCCACGATCTGCGGCACCGGCACCGAAGATTATTTCTGCGGCTCATACAACTTTCACAACAAAGAGACCCACCGGTATCAAACCTTCAGTACGCCGTACACCGGGCTGGCCCAGGTGCTCCCGCCCGACCAGTACTGTCAACCTAATCAGCGATTCGGCTTGTACCGCTGGCACATCACCGACCCGGTGCGATTCGAGAAAGACTTGCGCGTAACCATGCAGGCCTTGGGCTGGAAGCGAACCCCCGAAGGCAAGAAGAAAGTTCAGCCGTCTCTGTATCTGCCTCTGGAGGACGACATCGCCTCGGTAGCCTACTGGTATCAGACCGAGCCGCACGCCAAGTTTCCGGCCTTGCCGTCGAAAGACAACCTGGTCATCGCGCCACTGAAGATCGCAACGCCGAAGTAACGACGTTTTACCTTTATTCGTTTCTTCCCATCGCCAGTCGACTGGCCACGCGCAGGGCCTCGATCATGCTGCCGGTTTCGGCCTGCCGCTGCCAAGCGATGTCGAACGCCGTGCCATGGGCGACGCTGGTCCGAATGATCGGTAACCCCAACGTCACGTTCACCGCGCGATGCATCCCCAACAACTTCAACGCAATGTGCCCCTGGTCGTGATACATCGCCACGACCGCGTCGAACCGGCCGTCTTTCGCCTGTAACATCAGGGTGTCGGTCGGCAACGGCCCCTCGAGCCGCAAGCCCTCGGCCAATCCGCGTTCGACCGCCGGCCGAATAATCCGCAACTCTTCGTCGCCGAACAGTCCGCCTTCGCCGCCGTGCGGATTGAGCGAACAGACGCCGATCCTGGGCCGACCGTCCGAAGGAAACGAAACAGGCTCCACTTTGCCGTACGATGTTTTCTTGATCGACGGCCGCATCAATCGCGTCATGAAATGATGGGCCAGCCGCGACTTGGCCAAAATGGCGTCCTCGGTCAACTGGCCGAACACATTTTTCAGGGCCGTATGCAGCGTCACATGCACGACGGCCAACCCTGCCGGCGAAAGCACGTCGTCGCTGGGACCCATATACAACATCATCGCAAAATCGTCGACGCCGCACAGATGGGCCAGCAATTCGGTGTGGCCGGGATAGTCGTGGCCCGCCCGATGCAACGCCTCCTTTTGCAACGGCGCGGTCACAATGGCGTCCACCTTTCCGTCCAACGCCAATTGGGCGGCGGCCAACACCGCATCGTAAGCCGCCTGACCGGCCCTCGCATCGAGCACGCCCGGCGGCACCTCCAACACGTCGGACGATCCGCACGGAATGCAGGGAATCACATCCAGCGACGGTTGCGCCGCGGCCGGATCATCCACCTCGACAACCGACAAGCCCGTCTGCCAAAGATCCACTGCTCGGCGAATCACCTCGGGATGTCCCACCACCACGGGCCGACACCAGTCGTGCACCACCGTTTCGGTCCAAGCCCCGACGATAATCTCCGGCCCAATGCCCGCCGGATCGCCCATCGTGATCGCAATCAAAGGTTTTTTATTTTCCATGCCTGTTATTTTATAGGGACTAGGGACCATGGGCCATAGGGGCTAAAAATTTTACGCGGCAATACGTTGACGACCGACAACAAACATGTCAGGATTTTTTCTAGTCCCTGGCCCCTAACCCCCTAGTCCCTAATTCCTCCCATGCGAGCCTGCATCCAACGCGTCCGATCGGCCGATGTCCGCGTGGCCGGCGAAATTTGCGGTCAAATCGGGCCCGGCCTGCTGGTGTTGCTCGGCGTGGCCGACCACGACACCGTCGACGAAGCCCGGCAACTGGCGAAAAAAATCGCAAGCCTGCGGGTTTTTGAAGACGGTCAGCAAAAAATGAATCTTTCCTTAACCGACGTCGGCGGCGCGATGTTGGTGGTCAGCCAATTCACGTTGCTGGGCGATTGTCGTCGAGGTCGTCGGCCGGACTTCACCGCCGCCGCCGGGCCGGAATTGGCCGAGACGTTGTACCTCGCGTTCGTCGAGGCGGTCTCGCAAGAAAACATCCCCGTCCAAACCGGCCGATTTCGCCAACACATGGAAGTCTCGCTGGTCAACGACGGCCCGGTCACGCTGGTCGTCGAAAGCTGGCCCACCGGTCCACGCTCGGCTTGAAAGACATCGCCGCTCGGTTTCGCATGCCCGACTATCGATGCAAAAGACGGTCGAGCGCGCGAGCGGTGGCTTGTTGAACCGAACCGTCGCGGCCAGGCACGCTCGACGAATGCGTCGTCGCCGGATCGCAGAAAATCACGGCGGCCAGCAGCAATAAATGCGCGTACGTCAACAAACTGGCCGAACGACTCGAACTGAACAATTTCATCGCAGTGCCGAACGAGTGTTTCAACCGCAGCCGCCCGCGGCGCCACTCGATGCTATAAAGCTCGTCCAACAACAAATGCGACAGATAGCCGATCACGACCGCGCCGGCCTTGAACCCGCGAATCCGAAGATCATCGCCCGAGGCCAACAGAAACGTAAGCTCGCCGAACACCATCGCCGCCGGCAAACTGTGGAACATTCCACGATGGGCGGTAAATCGTTTCAGCAGCGCGCCCGCCCCGAATCGGACGAGCACGTACATCGCCGCGCCCAGCAACACCATGGCCTCGTGCGAAAAGCCCAACTGTTGCAGCCGATGCAACAACATCATCGGCGCGACCGCCGCGGCGAACGCCATGCTTTCGCGGACCGGCGCGCTGGAGTCGCTGTCCAGGTCGGGCAACATGCCGGACAGGCCGCACAATCCGCCGGCCAGCACGCACGTCGGCCAGGGTACGCCGTAGAGCCCAAAAGCCGCGCCGCCGTAACCGACGCCCAATACGCCACTCACGGTCCAATGTGTCTTGTAGCCGGCCATCAGACAGGGGGCCCGGAGACTGGGGGACAGGAAATGAAGAGCGACTTCTACTCGAACCTACCCCGAAACACAAGGTCGCTTCCGCGGCGGCCCAAGCCCCTGAGTCCCACGGGTCGCCAACCTCTCTAGCCCTGAATTCCCAATCTCGCTATACTCCGCTCCCATGAGCCAGACTCTTCAACCTTACGATTTCGTCATGCTAGCGGTGCTAGTAGTCTCCATCGTGTTCGGGGCCATCAAGGGCGTCGCTTGGCAACTGGCCGCCCTGGGCTCGGTGGTCATCAGCGCGGCGGTGGCGGTGCACAGCAGCGCGGTGTTGGCGCCGCACATTCACATCAGCGACCAAGAGCCTTGGAATCGGTTCGTGGCCATGTTGGCCTTGTTCGTCGCCACCGGCGGAGCGATTTGGCTTCTGTTTCGCCTGGTGTCCGGGCTGATCGACCGACTGCGGCTCAAGGAATTCGACCGGCAACTCGGCGTGCTTTTTGGACTGGCCAAAGGCGCGGCCTATTGCGTGATCCTGACGTTCTTCGCCGTCACGCTGTCCGAGTCGTCCCGTCAACTGGTGCTGGAGTCGAAGTCCGGGCCGCTGATCGCCCGCGGCATCCGCGACGCCACGCCAATCTTGCCGAACGATGTTCGCACCTGGCTCGGCAAATACATCGACGAGTTGGACACAAAACTGAACACGCCAATCGTGCCCGGCGCACCAAACACCGATCTCACCAACCTCGCCAACATGGCCAACACCGTCGGCACGGGCTCGTCAAGCGGCGTCGCAACTCCATCGGCCGCAACCAAAGCGAGCCCGTCGACCGGAACAAAGACGAGCGCGCAGCCGTCCGAGCCGAAAAAGAAGCTGCGCGATTATCTGCCGAAGCTGAAGTGAGCCGGGCCGGCGGACTGCCGACGCCTCAACGATCTTTCCCGCCCGGACCGTCACAAACGTTGCGACCGACACAAGCATCGTCCATCGCGGGCATCGAGCCATCTCGCGCCTCCCCGTTCGCAAAGCCCCCTGCCGGCAACGTAAAAATTGGACGCTCAGCCAAACGTTCCAAAGGCTGCAAGAACCACGTCGTCTGACGAGCAGGGCAGGCCGACCGGATTTCGACGCTCGCCGGATCGACAAGGCCGGCGTCAGCTCGTGCAGTTCTGAGCGGAAGATAAAAGCACCCGTGATGGGCTGTCACGATCCAATCGCGTGGCGAGTGCAGGCCAGGCCCGTTGTTTGCACATCTGACGAATTCCCGCGAAATTTGAGGTGTCTGACCGAACATAAGAAACATTATCGGACGTTCTTGGAGGGTCAAAATCACCTACGCTCCGCCCTTGAATGCCCTGGTTTCTGTCGCCTGAGATGCCTCGCCCCACCGCCTCCGCGTTGCGTCACGCACGATTTCAATCGTGTTGGCCGCCACACGCCACGAATCGACGGCGACGGCCGGGGCCACGATGTTTCGTTTCTCGGCGGACGAACATTTTGATTCGGCGGACGCAAACCATTCCGCTCGCCACGGGACGGAGTTCATTCGGAGTCCGCCAAACGGTTGCGGTTCGGTAGGGGCCCTGACAGGCGAGCGATCGGAGAAAATCCGTCGTGAAGGACGGGACGGATTCAGCTCGACGGGGTGTCCGCCAGCGATTCGGCGTTGGACGGAGATTCGGCGGAACCGGAACCATCGGTCGCCGGATCCCAAAGCGGCTGGCCGACCAGGTGGCCGCCCTCGAAGAAGACGCCGAACTTGCGGAACCGCTCGTAGCGTTGTTCGAGCAATTCGTCGAGCGGTCGGTCTCGCAACTCGCGGAGCGCGCCGCGCAGATAGCGTTTCAACAGGCTTGCGGCCAGATGGTGGTCGCGATGTGCGCCGCCGACCGGCTCGGCCACCACGGCGTCGACCACGCCGAGTCGTTTGAGGTCTTTCGAGGTCATTTTCAAGGCCTCGGCCGCACGCTCCTTGAACGTGTGGCTTTTCCAAAGAATGCCCGCACAGCCTTCGGGGCTGATGACGGAATAATAAGCGTGCTCGAGCATGGCCACGCGATCGCCGACGCCGATGCCCAGCGCGCCGCCCGATCCGCCTTCGCCGATCACGACGCAAACGACCGGCGTAGGCAGCCGCGACATTTCAAACATCGAACTGGCGATCACCTGGGCCTGTCCGCGTTCCTCGGCGCCGATGCCCGGATAGGCGCCGCCGGTGTCAATCAAGCAAATGACCGGCATGTGGAACTTCGCGGCCAGTTTCATTTTGGCCATGGCCTTGCGATAGCCTTCCGGATGGGCGTAGCCGTAATTGCAGAGGCTCCGTTCCTTCAGGTTTTTGCCTTTCTGATGGCCGACGACCAGCACCTTGTAGGCGTCCAGTTTGGCCCAACCGGTCCGAATCGCCCGATCGTCGCCGAAGAACTTGTCGCCGTGCAGTTCGACAAAATCCTCGAACACGAGCTCCAGATAGTCGGTCGTCATGGGCCGATCGGGATGTCGGGCCACCTCGACCGTTTCCCACGGCTTCAAGTTGGCGTAAATCCGCTTGGTCAACTCGACCAGGTCGCGACGCAGCCGGCGGACCTCGTTGCGGACCTCCAGCGTCGGCTCGGTCTTCGTGTCGAGCTTCTGGAGCCGGGCCTCCAACTCGTAGATCGGACGTTCAAACGACAGTCGGTGTTCGGTGGTGGCCATTAGGTATGGGATTCCATCGGGGGACAAACCGCCTGGGGCGAACTGCCAGTCTGCCACGGACATGCGGCAAAGCAGGCGAGCCATCCCCAATCCTCGGACAGGTCGAAAACCTGTCCCACGGTCCCGCATCGAATATCTTGTCGGTTCGGAAGCTGACGATTATTCAGGATTTGACGACCGGCGTCACACGGAAAACACGTATCATACGAAATTCCCGAAGAAAATCATCCACCGATTTGGGGCGTTTGGACCGGTCCTTGGCCATACAACGCCTCACCAACTGGGCCATTTCCGAGGTGACGTTCGGATTTTGCGCCTCTAGCGAGGGGGGTGATGTTCTCAGGTGCTTCGTCAACAGATTGATCATGCTCGTGCCCGTAAAGGGGGGCTTCCCGGCCAACAGCTCAAAAATTGAGCACGCAAAGCTGTACAGGTCGGCCCGTTGGTCCAACGCCAGCCCGCGAATCTGCTCCGGCGACATGTAGCTCTTCGTCCCTTGTTGGATTTTGGTCCGCAGCGTGAGCCATCGGGCCAAGCCGTGCCGGATTCGTTTGGCCAACGCGAAGTCGATCAATTTCACCTCGCCGTCGTCGCCGACCAGAAAATTGTCGGGCTTCACGTCGCGGTGCACCCACCCCATCTGATGGAGATAGCAAAGCCCTTCGGCGGCCTGTTCGATGATTTTGGGGATCAGCGGCTGCATTTTTTCGAGGCCTTGCTGGATCCGCTGCTTCATGTTCGGCGACGAGAACCACTCCATGGCCAGATAGGGCTGTCCGCGATCCCAACTGTAGGAGTAGATTTCAATGATTCGCGGATGGTGGATTTTCGCGCCGACGACGTATTCCTGACGCAAAAACCCCAGTTGCTCGCGTCGCGTGTCCGACTCCAACAAGGTCTTCACGCCCACGATCCGGCGGTTGGCGTCATCGTAGGCCTGCCAAATCTGCGTGGCATGGCCCGTATGAACCACGTTCAAAAGCCGATACGGACCGAGATAGCCGGGAACACCGCGAACCACAATAGACAGTGCCTCTCGCGAAGGTGCCAATCTCTCTAGTGTACCTAGTGATTCGTCGGCAGGCAACCTTCCAGCAGCGACACCACCCCCCCGACCGAGCCGCTTTCAACTCGCAGATGAGATCCGGGGATTATTTTTTGTCGTTCGCCCCAACAATTGCGTTGATGCGTTTCAACGATTTTTGGGCTAGCTCGGCGAACTCTCGCTTCGACCCCGCCCGCACGTTGGCAATCGCGTGCAACAGTTCGACGACCGGCTCCGCTTTGGCGTTGAGCGTGTATCGGAGGCGGCCGTGCAGCCGACCGCCCGAGGTGTCGAACCACGGGCTGGAAAGCGGGATGTCGTCCAACTGAATGAACGAATCGCAAAACTCCCGCATCGCCGGCAGATCGTTTTGGGCAAATGCCCTCGCCAGCCGGTTGCGGAGCTGCTCGCCGGTCTCGTTCACGATGTAGTCGGGCACATGGGTCGACTCCTGATCCCAACCGTTCGGGAACAGTCCGTACTGGGTCGTCGACGACATGGCCCACTCCTTGCCGCACTCGTCCATCGACGCCTGTCGTTGACCGGCGGGAATCGGCCGCAACGGTTTTTCGTCGGCGGTTTTGGGCGACACGGGCGACGGCGCATAAGCCGCCCCCCTGCCCTGCTCCGCCCGGTCCAACTCTCGATCCACATAGTCGAGCAAAAGCGTCCGACCGGGATACTGGGGACTTTTCTGGATTTTGTCGCTGACTGGTTCATTTCCACTGGGGTAAAGAACAGGAGGCGACATTAGACGCCGGCTGATTTCTTCACGATCCACCCTCAACAGACCCTCGACCACCGCTCGGCGATTTTTAATCTTGTCGGCCACGGCCAACGATTTTTCGATCTCGCCCGCCGCAAGGTATCGAGCCATCAAGTCCAAACGGATCGGATCGACAAATGAAGCGACCGGTCGGCTTTCCAACGACCTGACCGCCGGCGGCGGGACCGACGGATCGAACAGTTTTCTTACCGCTTCCCGTTTCCGCATCCGAGCGACTCGTTCGCGATCTTTTTGCTCCGCGTCCGCCGTCTCTTGGGTTTTCGGCGACCCGGGCGTCGGTTGAATCAACAGCGGCTTCACGGGCTCGACGGCCGGCGTGGTCCTCGCCACGGCCTTGGTCGGCCTCTTCACCGGAGCGTCCGCGGCCACCTCGGCGAAGACGCCGATCTGCTCCGGACTGGTCGGCGGCTGCTCGGCCGCATAAAACCGCTCGTTGTCCTTGGCCCGCGAAACGAGCCATCCAAACACGTCGCCCTGCAACATCGCCGGCGTCCAGGCCCGGTGCCCGCATACGCCGAACTCCGTCTTCCGCACGTGGCAGCCGGACTGTCGCACGCGATCGAACTCTCGCCGGGCGAAGTCGATCCCGCGATCGTCGGAGCTGTAGATGGCCCAGATGGGAATCTTCTTCAACAGCGGTTTTTCACGCAGCGATTTTTCATGGATCGCGTTCCAGCTTACGATCGGCGCGGCCGCGGCGAACAGGTCGGGCCGCCGCTCCAACATTCGCCACGTGCCGTCGCCGCCGGTGCTCAGGCCCGCCACCGTCACGCGGTTCGGATCGACCGGAAACTGTTTTTCGACCGCCTCGGTCATCACGATCGAAAACGAGATCGGCGCGTCGCCGAGGGCGACCGGATCGGCGCTTTCGTGGCACTCAACCGTGCCGTCCGCACGAAGCGTCGTCCAACAAATCTCGGGCGCCTCCCACGCTACGTGCGAATGGGGACACTGCGGAACCAACAGGAAAAAGTCGCGTTTTTTCGGACCGACCAGGTAGGGCAAGATGTGATGCAAGTGCGAAAGCTGGTCGATGTTGTCCGAGCCGCACTCCCCTGCCCCGTGCAACCAAACGACCATCGGATATTTTTTGCCGGGCTCCAACACCTCCGGCACGTGCAATCGAAATCGGATCGGCTCGTTGCGATAGTGGCCTCCGGTGTAGTGCAACACCATGCTGCGAAACAGCGGGACCATGGCTGGATGGGTCTGCACGCCGGCCTTGTTCGACTTCGGCGGCAGTTTGGCGATGGCTTCGAGCTGTTCGAGCGAGAGTTTTTGCGGCTCGTCGCACGGTGGATACGCCGATTGGTCGGCGATCTTCCGGTAGTCCGCCGGTCCTTCGGGTTCGGCCATCAGCGGTCCTTCGGCTCGCCCCGGTGAAGTCGTCGCCGCCTTGGCTGCCGCCGGTTTCGTGAACCGACCGGACAACTGCTCGGCCAGCGAGGCCGCCGCCCGGACCGCGCTGCTCCGTTCATCGGCCGCCGCCACTTTCGTGCTGCAACCGCTGAGAACGAGCAACCCGACGCTCCCCCAAGCCGCCAACATCCCGACTCTTCGACGATCGACTGAAGCGAACATGGCAACGTCTCCCCTTGGTTCAGAACTCAGGAACCCAACGACAGCGACCCGCCGAACCGTCCACGGTCGGAAAATCTCAAATCGCCGAACCACCGGACGACCGGCCCCAGGAAAACCATTCACGACGAAAGCGTGGGAAGAACAAAGAGCACGGCCGGTATTCTACCACCTGCGTCGAAGACGGCAATCCCACCCGATCCAGCCGACGGCATCGTTTTTTTGTTGGCAGCCACGGCGGAAAATGGTACGATTCCGATCGAGCCGCAACGACTGCCCTTCAAAAAACACTGCCCGATCACCGCCATCGTGAAAAAGACCCGACGGACCGCCAAACCCAAACCCCCACACGGCTCCGCACGATCGTGGGACGGAGTCCTCCTCGCGGAACTGCCGCCCGAGGCCGTGCGAGCGATCGAATGGGCGGTTTTCGCCGTCGCCTGCGTTGCGGCGGTCTGGCTGAACGTGTCGCTGTTGGTGCATTCCGGGGCGTTTTGGCGCGACGAATGCTCGACGATCCTCGTGGCCCAATCGCCCGGCTGGAGCGACCTGTGGCGCGCGTTGCCGAACGATTCGTTTCCGGTCTTGTTCGCCGGTTTGCTTCGGTTGTGGATACTGTCGGGTCTCGGGGCCACCGACGTCGGCATTCGTGTGTTGGGTTTTTTGATCGGGCTGGGCATTCCCGCGGCGGCGTTTTTTTGCTGCCGAACGTTTTCGCGCCGCCCTCCCCTGCTCGCCGTCTCGCTGCTGGCGGTCTGCCCGACGACGTTTTATTTTGGAAGCTCGATGCGCGCGTATGGCTTGGCCGCGATCGTCGCCCTGTTGTGCCTCGCCGCGTTTTGGCGATTGGTTGAACATCCGACCCGACGCAACGCGGTGATCGCAACCGTGCTGGCGGTGCTGAACGTTCAGGCGTGCTACCAGAATTCATACCTGTTGTTCGGCATCGGAGTGGCCGGCGCGGTCGCCTGTCTGTTTCGACGCCGTTGGAAGCTCGCCGTTCTGATCTTGGCGATTGGCGGCCTCGCCGCTTGCTCGCTTGTGCCCTATGGGTCGATCATCGCACAATACCGAACGGCCAACGAATTGGCGTTCAGCGATTTTCATCTCGAAACCGTCGGCGGCAAGTTCGCCGATGCGTTGGCCGGCGGTCCCAACGCGTTGCTGGCCGTCTGGACGTTGCTGCTCGGGACGGCGGCCCTTTCCGCGTGTCTGCACGTGGTGCGGGACGGCGTCCGTGGCGTCGCCTCGCCGGCGTTTTATGTGTTGGTCGCCGCGGTGGTTTCCGGACTGACCGGTTTTGCGTTCATGACGATCAACGCGATGTCGCCGTTCGAGTGGCATTACGCGCCGCTGATTGCCCTGCTGGCCGTCGACGTCGACGTCGGCTTGGAGCCGCTGAACGCCAACGCTTGGGTGCAGCAAAGCCGCATCGCCGCGGCCGGCATGGTGCTCGTGCTGGGCTTCCTGCCCGCCTCGGCCATGTCGCACTTGCGGCGCACCAACGTCGACTTGGCTTGCCAGGCGATTGCGTCCCGGGCCGAATCGTCCGATCTGGTGTTGGCGATTCCGCCGTACATCGCGCCTTCGGTTTGCCATTATGATCATGGGTCCGCCCCGTGGACGACCATTCCTATGGCAGGCCGCGGTCAGTGCACGTCGTCTCCCGCGATCAGGCAACGGATGGCCACGCCCGATGCGATCAGGCCGACGTTGCAAACGATCCAAGATTATTTGCAGGCGGGCCGGCGCGTCTGGATCGTCCGCAATCATCCTCAAGAGACGTTGACCTCGGCGCCGCCCTCGCCCCCGCCGATCACCGCGCGGTCGTCCGGCTGGAATCAAGACCGTTGCATCGACGCCTGGATCAAGCAGATCGACTACGTCCTGCAAACGCACGCCGTCAACGTCTCGGGCAACCTGTTGCCGACCGGAGAGCCCGTCCACCCGCTGGAAAACGTGACAGTCTACCGCATCGAGGGTTGGCGAGCCCGCTAGTGCGTGTCGCACGAACATGTAGCGTTGCCGGCGTCGTGATTCCACAGTTCCGAAAGCGATCGGCACGCTACAGGTTTGTGAGATGCGCTCCAAATAAAACCGCAGAAAATCGAATTTAATCGGACGAGGGCCGCTTGGTCGTTTTTCGAAGATAGATCGGCGGCGTCGCCGGATCGTAATTTTCCGCGATCCACCGCAGCACCGGCGCCGGCAGCGCCAAAACGTTTTCGTCGAGACACACAACCCTCGGCGGATCGTTTTCGAGACAGGTCAACAATTGCCGGTCGCGTTGGTCGGGCGTCATCATCGCCAGCGAATAACGATTGAGCCACCAATAATAGTAGGCGTGCCGCCGAAATACGCCGAAGCCTGTAAAACCGTCGAACACGGTCTCGTCCGGCGGAACCAGCCGATTGACCAGCGCGACGGCCGCTCGTTGCCGATGATTCGACCAACACACGGCGTCGGCGTCGCGCAGGCCGGCATAGCCGAACCCCAACGCAACCGCGCAAAACACCGCGGCAGCCCGACAATCTCGACGACAACACACGACCGCGGCGATCGCGAGGACCAACATCACGACGATGGAAATCTGAAAGCCCGCCCCCCCTGCCCTTGCAAACCAATGCGGCAATGCGCCGCCCTGGCCGACGCGAAACGCATGGACGGCCAACGCGGTTTCCACGAGGATCAACGCCGCGACCGTCGCAAGAATCATCCGCTCCGCTTTTCGATCGAACGGACCGCCGGCCCAGCGCACCAGTTGATCGCCGGCCAACGCGGAGGCCAGCGGGAACCAAAGCAAATAATACTGCACGTACGCCGCCTGGGCCGCCAATCCGCCCAAGACGCAGAACAAAACGGTCATCGCCAGAAACTCACGACCCGACGACGCGGATGACGGCGTTTCCACGAGTCTTCCCGACGTCGACGGTCCGTTCGTAAAACGTCCCCCAATCGTCGCCGCCACCGCCGCCGCCGCGCCGAACCACAGCGGCAAGTCGGCGGCCAACGTCGGCCGCAACGCGGTCCAAGGGCTTTCGCGGACCGGCCAATGCCACAGACGTCCGACGACGCCTTCAAAAAACGCCGCCGCGCCGCCGGCCAGCCCGAACAACCCGAACGCAACAAGCCACGGCAACAACGCCCCAAAAACCATAAAAGCCAACTCGACCGCCGTCGAACGGCGCGACCGCTCCGGTTTTCGACGAACGGCCCACGCGACAGCCATCGCCGCGGCCACGACCAGCGCCTTCTGCGTCAACAGCATGGCCAGCCCGAGCGATACGCCCGCCGCGAAAACCGCCGCCGCTCGGCGTTTCCCCTCGGCGACGCGCACCAACAGGCCGGCGGCCGCCGTGATGAGGAACATGGCCGGCACGTCGGGCCGAATCTCGATGCTCTTCCAAAAAAACACCGTCGTCACGCACAACAGCGCCGGCGCGACCATGGCCGCCGTCGGCCCCGCCACGCGATGCGTCAGACGCCCGACGAGCACGAGCGTGCCCACGGAAAAAAGCCACATCAGCGTCCGGCTCCATGTCAAGGCTGGCAGCTCCGGACCAACGACCCCAAAAATCGGTGAAAGCAAATAATAAAGCGCCGGGCCGTGATGCTCGAAAAAGTCGCGGTAAGGCAATTCGCCTCGCGCGACGCAGCACGCCGCGTGCAGATGTTCCCACTCGTCGGGGTCGACGCCGCGATAGGACGTCAATGCCAGCAGCACGGCGCAGACGGCCAACGGAATGAGAACCAAACTGTTTTTCATTCGCAGCCACGCCCTCGGGGCGCGTCCCAAACGGCCTGCCTTTGCGACGCCGGACGCTTACGCCT
>JBDKTJ010000089.1:0-21663 GCA_039698075.1 Thermoguttaceae bacterium
AAACCTTTTCGCTCGTTAACGGCGCACAACATCCACAAGCGGAAATTGATCGGGATTTTTGAGCGCGGCAAGTTCGAGATCGACGTCGAGCTTCGGCCAATGGAGATGAAAGCCGTGCAACAAGGTTACATCTAAAATGTCGCTGACTTTTGCGTCCTTAAACCACGGAAATTTTTCATAGGGCAAAAAATACTCTTTCCCGCCAACCAGCAGCCACAGACCGTGCGCCGAGATGTTGGTTACTTCAATCGCCGAAGTGTTCTCGCCAAGCTGCGACGATGGCATCGTAATGCTCCTCAAGTATCCGTAGAATTTCATTCAGTTGTTGACTGGACAGGCCGACGTGGTCGGCCAATGTTGCATTCGGCGTCAACCAGAATTTCGCCTCGCCGTCGGCACACGAAACGTGAACATGAAGCCGTTTCTCTTCTCGGGAAAAGAAATAAAAACGATAGCCACGATGTCGAAATACCGTTGGACTCATGGTAAATGTGATCGAACGACGTCATTGGAA
The DNA here is from genome assembly GCA_039698075.1 of Thermoguttaceae bacterium. Taxonomy (GTDB): domain Bacteria; phylum Planctomycetota; class Planctomycetia; order Pirellulales; family Thermoguttaceae; genus JAJFVC01. The sequence goes on from JBDKTJ010000089.1 coordinate 515, forward strand.
TCACGCTTGTGTTTCTATTTTGCCATCTTCCAAGGCATCTGTCAAACCACGGCGGGGGGTGATTGCGTCCAACGCGATCGGCAACGCAGCTCGCGCCGTCGTTTGCGCCCATGGGGGCTACTCAGTACATCGCAACCCTACAAAACCACCTCTCCCCGATTTCGCTTCTTGGGCGCCGGACATGTGCGAAGATAGTCGAGCACGTCGGCGAGTCGGGCCGTGGCCAAGGCGAGACACGTGTCGGCGCCGCCGTAATAGAGACGGAGGACATCGGCAGGCTTGTCTAAAATCCAGCCGCACGGAAACACAACGCCGCTGACGTCGCCATGCCGCTCGTAGGGCGTCTCGGGCGCAAAGATCCATTCATCGCTGCGTCGAAGGACTTGACACGGATCCTCGAAATCAAGCAACGCAAGCCCCAGGCGATACAAACATCCGCCGGCGGTCGTTCGCACGCCGTGGTACATCATCAACCAACCCTCCGGCGTCTCCAGCGGCGGCGGGCCGAGGCCGATCCGGTTGGCGTCCCACCAGGCGCCGCGTCTCGCGTGCAACAGCAGTTGGTGTTCGCCCCAGTGGATGAGATCGGGCGAGAAAGAGAGCCAGATGTGAGCGCCGGAACTGTCCGTGGAAACCGGCCTGTGAATCATCGCATAGCGATCGCCAAAGCGGCGCGGAAAGACGGCCGCATCCTTGTCCTCGGGCGGCATGACCGCGCCAAGTCGGGAGAACGCGCCGAAGTCTTTCGTCTCGGCCAACGACACCAAGGGTCCGCTGTGCGAAAAGGCTGTATAGGCGACGACCCACCGGCTGCGATCCTCAACCCAGGTCAGCCGGGCGTCTTCGATGCCCCACTCTTCCTCGGAGTGGTTTACCGGATCGGGCGTGAAACTGGGCGTGGAGTCGATCCGCCAGTTCGACACGCCGTCGCTGCTTCGGGCCACGGCCAGATGGGAATGTCCCCGGCGATCCTCAACGCGGACGAGCAACACGGTCTCATCGCCCGACTGACACGCGCCGGCATTGAACACCGTGTGGGCCGGATAGGGCCAGTCTCGGGCGGTCAGGATGGGATTGTCGCCGTGGCGGTGAAAAAGCTCCGCGTATTGATTGGAGATTGATTCTCGACGCATGTCGCGATTTCCTTGTTGTTCTTGCGTCCTTCGCAATCCATGGGCCGTGCGGCGGCCGGTGGATCAGCACAACTCGGCTGGAATAGCCGCGTCTTGCCGCAACCCAGGATGATTGGCCGCGTCGACGTCAATGAGTTCCGCCCACAGATAGGCAAGCGTCGATTCCGCTCCTTGGTTTCGATTCACGCCCGACCGCTGCAACCCGTCATAGCATGAGCCGCGGTCCACGTCGACCAACGGCCGTTGCAGGCTGTTGCGGCCATGAAACCACGCACGCGCACGACGGAACGCCGCCAAATATTTTTCATGGCCCAACAGCGTAAATCCGGCCAGCGCGGCGTCGGCCATCGTGACGGCCTCGATCGGTTGCTGATCGTAGAGCGATTTTTCCTCTCCGCGCGAGTACCAATCGCTGTTGCCGATCGGCCAGAAAATGCCTTGCCCGGTCGTCTCATGGTCCAAAAAGTCAAACGATGCCGCCGCCACGTCGAGGAACTCTTCCTCGGGCCAGCAGCGAGCCGCGACGAACAGCGCATGCGGCAACACGGCGTTCGCGTAAGTCATGCGAGACTCGAACCAGGGCCAATCCGGCCGCTGGGAACGGCGGTAGCACTCGACCAACCGTTGCGCCGAGGACCGGGCGACGTTTTCAAGCGGCTCAATCTGCTTCACCTCCGACATGGACAGATGCCCCCACGCCAGGATCACGTAGGCCTGCGCTCGCAAGCTCCGCAATTCGTCGAGCGATGGCGTAACCGATTTGATCAACTCGCGAGCCAACTCGCGGTATCCGTCGGGCAGACCGCTGCCGAGCACTTCGGCCAGAGCGCGGATCGCTTGCCCTTGGCTATCGCCGGTGCCTTCGGCGTCCAACCAGTCGCGTTGATAACTTAAAAAATTGTGAAACCCGCGAACAGGGCAACGGGCATGTTCCAAAAAGCTCAGATAGGTTGTCACCCGATCGAGCATTCGCTCCCCCGGCTGTTGTTCCCACAGTCGCGTGCAAAGACGCAGGGCTCGTGCGTTGTCGTCGGTGGTGTAGCCGCTTTCGCGACGCGGAATGCTGTAAATTGCGTGCTGAATCAGCCCGGTCGAGTCCGTCATGCGATCCAGGTGGTTCAATGGGATTGGGGCGCTGCCATGCATTAAAGACCTCCGTGGATGAGTTCAATGGGGTGGTATTTGTCCACGGGAATCGGGGGCGTTTTGCGAACGAACCGCCGTCGACCGGTTCGGTTTTCCGCCGCCACCCGATCGAAGACTTCGACGTATTGCTGGCCAACGTTTGGCCAGAACATGGGTTTTGCATAGCGATACGCTCTGCGCCGCGTTTGAATCCGAAAGGCCGCGTCGGCGAGGAATCGGATCGTCGCATCGGCCATGGCGTGGCTGTCGCCGAAGGGCGTGAGCAGGCCTCGTCCATTGGCCAAAACCTCCTTGGCGTACAGATAAGGCGTGCTGACCACGGCCCCGCCCGCCGCCATGGCATAGGCCAACGTGCCGCTGGCAATCTGATCCTTGCCGGGATAGGGCGTCACGTAGACGTCGCACGCTTGCAGGTGCCGCAACAAATCGGCAAGGCTCAGATACTTGTTCACAAATCGCACATGGTCGCCGACGCCCAAGTCCTGGGCCATTTTGATGAGGCTCTCTCGATAGACCTCGCCTTCCTGACGTTTCACTTGCGGGTGCGTTGCACCGACGATCAAGTAGATCGCCTCGGGAAAGGCGGCGACGATGCGTGGCACGGCCTGAATCATGTATTCGAGCCCCTTGCCGCGATTGATGAGCCCGAACGTGCAGATAACCCGCCGACCTGCAAGACCCAGCCGAGCTTTGTGCGTGCCGTCGCGCCGATACGGGACTTCCGGCACGCCATGAGGAATCACCCGAACTTCCGTCCCCGTCACATGATAGACTTTTTCCAAAAGCCTCGCCGCGATTCTGGTCATCACGACAATCCCTTGGCTGTGCGCCGCGAGGTCTTGGATGATGCGCCGCGGCTGTGGGGCCGGCTCGGTCAAAAGCGTGTGAAACGTCGTGACAAGCGGTTTGCGGCAGCCATGCACAAACTCCAACACTCGCTCGCCCCAATCGCCCGGATAAAGACCGAACTCGTGTTGCAGACTCACCGCATCGCAAGGGCCGTCGTTGGCCACCTCGGCGGCCAATCGGTAGGCGTCAGGGCGGTTGTTGTCGATGATGTGGACCACGCGGGGATCGTCATACCGAAGCCCACGCGTCTTCTGAATGGCGGCGACCGAGGACACGGGCTCCGGCGACACCAGATCGACGGCATCGGCCGAGTCGCGGGTAAACGTGGCCAGTCCGCACTCTTCCGGTGGATATGTCGATACAAAAAGAGGTCTTGCGGTATTCACTCGTCACCTCCTTATAAATCTCTAGGTAGCTAATGAACCGTTCCAGACTCACGAACCTAGGCAAACTCGGCTGTTTCAGACGTGTTTGCCGACAGCAAATCGCTCAAGGACAACCTAGACATCAATAGGTTGCTCCCCGCCCAGGGCAAGGTCGGCAAGCGCTGGAATGTCTTTTCTGACCTTCGCGGAATGGTTCCGCTGGGTTCATTGTTGCCTCAAAAATCTCCGGCGTTGCGTTGACTTCTCAGCGGCGTCGAAGACCCAGATCATACCCGCTCAACAGGAGGCCGAGCGTGATGCAAAACAGCCCCCAAATCACAGGATTGGGGACAATCGCCGCCCCGATCCCGCCCAGAAATAGCACAATGGCTGCGATGACGAAGAAGACCATCCCAATCGTCATGTTCATGTTAGCCTCCTCCGTAAAAAAGAATAGTAACCCATTAGGATGGGTTTTCGCTCAAAACTCTTTCGTGACGTCGTGGAAGGCTTTGTCCAAATCGTCATAGGCCGCCTGGGCTCCCTTTTGGACATCCTTCCAAGCCTTGGCGCTCGAGCGACCGACCTCGTCCAGCTTGGCGTTCACGGCTTCCCGCTTCGTTTTCAGATCGGCCATCTTCTGATCCCAGTTTGCCTTGGCCTTGTCCTTCAGTTTGCCGCCCTTCTCTTGGAGCTTGGCGATTTTGGCGTCCAACTCACTGAGTCGAGCATCGAGATCCTTTTGAAACTCCTCCTTGGTTTGCTCGGAATACTCGGCCGCCGTTTCAACGGCCTGACCGGCATCGCGGCGCACGTCTTCGGACGTTACCTTTTTGGGCGTCCGATCGGAGGGCTTCTGCTCGCACCCTAGAGTTACGAACAGCCCGGCCAACGTCAACATGCAAACAAATCGAAACATGACGAAATCTCCTTCTCGGTTTTGGCGGTCAGAAAGGAAGGCGTCCCATGAGCAGCAGGATCAACAGGATTAGCACAACCAATCCAAGTCCGCCGCTCGGGCCATAGCCCCAGTTTCTGCTGTGAGGCCACGTGGGCAACATGCCCAGAAGCATCAGAATCAGAACCACAATCAGAATTGTTCCAAGCATTTTGGCGCTCCTTTGCAAAACAACCTAGGGAATGGATCTTATTTCTTCCCCTTGTCCTGGTGTTGATCCTGTTTCGAACCCGCCGCGTCCTTGCCGCGAGGTTGCGGAGCCCGCCGTTCGACCTGGCGCTGCGGTTGCGGAGCAGCCCGTTCAACCTTCGGTTGCGGTTGCGGCTGGGTTCGCGGCTGATCGGCTGATCGATTCACTCGGGCCTTGGCAGCCACATTAGGATCGGGTTTCGGGAACTCATACGCTGCTGGCGGAGCACGGTCCTTCCCTAAACCCGCAACGGGCTTCCCCACAATCGGAGAACCTGGAAGTCTCGTTTTGGCCGGCGTGAATTCCTTGCCGTCCGTCACGCGTGGACCACCCACCGGGCCCGTTTCCAGCGTCTGCCGCTGCTGACGGAATCGTTGGACCTCTTGCGACTGTTGGACAAGTCGTTGTCGCTCTGCCTGGTCCACCGGCTGGAATCGCTGTTGGCTCTCTCGGTTCCTGCTCAGATTGTCAAGCAGCCCGGCGACTCGGGGAAGTCCGACTCTTGCCGTGGCGTCACTCGCGTTTTGCAATCCCTGGCCCGCCCAGGTGCGCGGCGGACGCAGATTTTCGTGATCGCGGCGGTTCTCGAAGTCCGCCCGTTGACGTTGCTCCCATCCACGGTCTTGCCGATGCTGCCAGCGGTCATACGCGAAAATCGGATCGTAGCCGAAACGCCCCGAGTTAACCGCATACGCGGGGTAAAACCCGGCGCCACGGTAATTCGGAGCGTAGTAGTCGCCGAAATAGTAGTGTTGGTAGCGCGGCCGCAGGAAGAGATGATCGGTGAACATGTTGAGATCGATCACCGTCGTCGGCGAATAGGAGAAGCCGCGCCGCCCGTACACGCCCGCCCCAAAATACACCGGTGCAAACAACACGCCGCGACGATTAATGGGGTAATCCCAGTAGCCATCGACGAAGACGTAGCCGCCGGGAGCCCACATGTAGTGGGCCGGAATCCACACCCAATTCGACTGCGCAGTCGCCCAGAAACCGGGACGCCAGACATAGCGGTTGTTCCGCCATACCCAACAGCCCGGCAACCAAATGTTGTCTGGCGACGGCGAGGCGACGTTGGGACCGGTCTCGACGGTCGCGGGCGGCTCGGGCAAATATTCCACGTCGCTCATCTGGGCATTGGCCCAATAGCCGGAGGTCCACTGGAAACCCTGTCCGGACTTGCCCCAATAGCCTGGCACCCATTGACGGCCAGGCGGCAGATCGCGCCAAATGCCGCTAATCCAAAGAAAATCCTTCCGCTCGTCGTCCCAGCCCCAGTAGCCGGGGATCCACGCAACGTTCGCCCCCTCTGGTCGCTGCTCCGGCGGCAGTTCTTCGATGGCAGCCGGCGGTGTTTTCGGCACGACGACGCCCGGCTCGGGATCGAAAGTCACGGTTTCCGCAAAGGCCTCGTGAACCGGGCCTCGCGTGAGCACCTGCACGCCATCCTCGGCAACGGCCGGTGCTGGGGCGGCCGGGACCGGCTGTGCGAACAGGGCCTTGTATAAGCCAAAGCCGCAAACCAGAGCCAGCAGTGTCCCGACAACGCACCATTGGTAGACATGACGTACGTTCATATTAATTTTCCTTTGTGAGAACGAGTTCATGGGTCAGCAAAAGTTCGTTCGAGCAGTCTCCCTCGGTTTTTTCCGATAAAGCACATCGCCGAGCTTGCCATCCGTCGATCGGCGCAACGTCGATGTCCACCTCAACCCGTTCAGCTTGAGACTGTGAGGCTTCAAACGCCTCCATCACGGCGGCCAACGCCAACTGCTTGACGTGGTGCGAGTCGGAGCAGCCGCGGACAACGACACGTCCATCAACGGTTTCGACGCGCAGGTCCCGGATGCGGCCTCCGGTTCGTCTGGTGATCGAACATTCCAAGCGGCCGTTTTGTTCCGCCAACGTGAATCGCAATTTTGGATGAGCAAGGATGGCGCGGAGCCGTTCTGCCAGCCGATCGGACGATATCGGCTTAAGCTGATAGTCGCTGACCGGAAAACGTGCGATCGCTTCCAAGAGACGCGGATCACGGCACGAGGTGAGCACCATGACGGGCACAGTCGCCAGTTTCGGATTCTCGCCCATCATTGCGAGAACTCCCTCGCCGCCGCCCCACGGCAACTGCGGTTCCAGCACAAGCACGTCCGGCGTGTCCTCTCGCAGTCGATCCATGCACTCCAAGCCGGTTAATGCCGCAGATATTTCAAAGTCCTCTTGGAAAAGAGAATCTCGATACATGGTCTGGAGCGACTTATCGGGATCGGCGATTAAAACTCGAATCGACTTCGATCCTTTCGACCGCTGTTGAAAGACAGCCTCACTATTCACGATAGACACCTTCCTTGAGCTTGCATGTATCTAGATAAATAGGAACAGGGCTGAGTCTCAGTCGCGTTCACGTTTTTGGACCTTGTCGGCCTGGCCGCCGGTTTTGTCTTTCGCCTTTTCTCCAAACTCCGCGATCCTTTCCCTAGCCTTGCCCTCATCCACGCGGATCTTATCTTGGTCCATGGTAACGGTAGCACTGGACGTGTTGTCTGTGCGAGTAGTCGAAAAATGGAACCAACCCTGGTAAAAACCCACGGCGACGATGGCAATCAGGAGCAGCGCCGCTAAATTCAGTAGAACTCTCATATTGTTTTGCCCTCACAAAACGACGTGGCCGTTCTGGGCGCCGATTCGTTCCCACACCTCCGACCGATGGACGGGAATATCGGCGTCGACCTCGAAACCAAGTTTCACATTGGCGCCTTTGATCGCAAGCACCGTGACCTTCAGCAAGCGATGAAGCCCATCGGCCGCACCGATCACCACGGATTCTCGATTCCTCCTCGATAGCACTAACATGGCAAAACCTCCGTTTTTTGTGATGGCTCGCCTAATCCGTTTCCGCTCCAACTGCACGCGGGCACGCCGTTGGCGAGCAAGAACACCTGCACCACCGTGCCGGTCGTGAAGACCTGCACCACGGCGCCCGAGGTCGGCTCGATTTCCGCGGTCGCTTCGCGCACCTCGACTCCTGTAATTTTCTTGATTTCCTGGCGCAGCGAGTCCGCCGAGTCGATGAACAACTGCCGATGAAACTCTTGCACCTGGGCGGCCCCGTCCGGGCTTTGGGCCAGCGCCTTTTCGGCCGGCGACAAGGCCCCGTGCAACGTGATGACCAGTGTGTTTTCGCTCAAGATCACGGCGACTGACTGGGGTATGTGGCCCGTTCGCCGGAGTTCAAACTTGCTGGCCGCTTTGGCGATCTGTTGCGCCACACTTGGATCGAGCTTTTTCATCGGACTCTCCTCACGCCATACGTGTGAACGTCTTACGTTGCCAAGAACAAAAAAAGCCGACGTGGCAGAACACCCAAAGGTACTCCGCCACGTCGGCTTACTCGCGAACGAGCCCCCCGGCATAGCCGAGTTGCTCTCCATCTAGTCATCCGACACGCTTCGCTGGAAAAGCCGCGAGCCCACGGCCCACGACTCTTTCTTCACAACAATCATACGCCGGTCAACCGGGAAAGCAATGGGCTATTCGCTATTTCTTTCCTTCTTTCACACCACATTGGGCATCCTTTTATCTGGATATACGATCCCTCCCCCTCTCGAATCAAGAATCTTATTACGACACCCCCCATGCCCCGCGCGGCCGAAGGCGAGAAACGCCGCCTCGTTCATCCAGAGTCCATCGTGACGGGAAGAAAACCAAGAAAGGCAATGCGATAATATCGCCGCATCCTCCTCAAGGCCGAAAGGGAAAAAGCGAGGTGCTACCATTGTCGGGATTCAAGGCATGGAAAAGTTCCAGGTCGCGAAACGACATGTGCGAAAGTTGTTTTTCCAGGAGGAAAAGAAATGAATAGGTTTCTGTTGGCAGCAGCGGCGGCGCTCTCCGAACAGGTCTCGGTTTCAGGCAAGGAGGAATGGGCGCGCGTCGGAACGCAAACCACCGCGTTCATGGGTCATTACGCTCCCAATGCCCTGGCGGCGATCGCCGTGCTCCTTATCGGCTGGATCGTTGCCCTGGCGATTGCCGCGATCGTCCGCAGCGCGCTCCAAAGAATGGGGCTCGACCGCCGACTCTCCGATTCGGTGGCCGTGGAAGGCGCGGACCATCTGCAGATCAGCGGTCGCATCGGCAAGGGCGTGTTCTACCTGATCATGCTTTTTGTGTTGGTGGCATTCTTTCAAACGCTGGGACTTACGATCGTCACTCAGCCGCTCACCGCGTTTCTCAATCAACTCTTTGAATACGCCCCGCGACTGATCGCGGCCGGCGTACTACTGTTTCTGGCTTGGATTGTGGCCAACGTGTTGCGATTCGTTGTCCGCCAGCTTCTTACGGCGACCATGATCGATCGCCGCCTTTCGCGTGAGGCGGGCGTCGAGAAAGAGGAAAGCCTTCCCGTGGCAAAGACCCTGTCGGACGCCACCTACTGGTTGGTCTACCTGCTTTTTCTGCCTGCCTTGCTCGATGCCTTGGCCGTGCCGGGCTTGCTTGCGCCGGTGCGGGACATGGTGACCAAGGTTCTGGGATTCTTGCCCAATCTCTTGGCCGCAGCCGTGATCCTTGGCGTCGGCTGGTTCGTGGCACGCATAGTGCAACGCATTGCAACGAACTTGCTCGCGGCCGCAGGCGCGGATCGGCTGAGCCAACGGGTCGGCCTTTCTCAAGCTCTTGGCGAAAGCAAGCTATCCGCCGTCCTCGGATTGCTGATCTATATCCTGATTCTGGTTCCCGTGATCGTCGGCTCGCTGAACGCACTGCAAATGGAAGGCGTGACGGGACCGGCCAGCCAAATGCTGAACACCATCTTGGGCACGCTGCCAGGCATCCTCGCCGCCGTGCTGGTGATCGGCGTGGCGTATGTCGTCGCGAGCGTCATAGCTGGCTTGACGACCAATATGCTGTCGGCCGTCGGGTTTGACAAGCTGCCCGCCCGACTTGGATTAGCGGCGGAACCTGTCAAGGGTCGTCGCACTCCGTCGCAGATCGCCGGAACGATCGTCCTGTTCGCCGTCGTCTTGTTCGCCATCATGCAGGCCTTGTCCATGCTCGGATTCAACCTGCTGGCCGGCATGATGTACGAATTTCTCACGTTCGCCGGTCATGTATTGCTCGGCCTGGCGGTTTTCGGATTCGGCCTGTTCTTGGCCAAGTTCGTGGCCGACATGATCCGAGATTCGGGAATTGAGAATGCACGACTGCTGGCGACCATCGCACGCGTCGCGATTCTGGTATTAGCCGGCGCCATGGGACTGCGTCAGATGAATCTGGCCCAGGAGATTGTCACACTGGTCTTCGGCCTCACGTTAGGCGCTGTCGCCGTCGCGGCGGCAATCGCCTTCGGCATCGGAGGCCGGAATGCCGCCAAGAGACTGGTGGATGACTTCGTGAAGTCACGGCAGAACGGCGATAAATAACCGGTCGTTGTGAAACTATGGCGACAAGCGGGACGCGATCGTCCTTGGTCGTCAAAATGATAGCGGGCGAGCTTGCCCACCGTGCCCGAAACCGTCGGACAACACCATGGACAGGCTCGCCCGCGATTCGTTCCATGATTCAGCCGCCACCACCCATTGCCCCCAATGGGTCTGTTGCCTTTCCTCCCCATTTGGTATCATGATCATCGGGGAGCACCTGAGAATTCTCTTTCACATCAACGAACGAGGGCGTACATTTGGCGATGAATCGAGAGGGAGAGGATATGAAAACTCAGGGAGAAATCGAAGCCGCCATTTGCGAGGGCGTCAGTCGCTTTGAACAAGACTACATGGGCCGAGGACCGAAAGACATTCGCGCCCACCTGCTCGGCGATCTGCTGGTGGTCCGCCTCCAAGGCGTATTGACCGCCGCCGAACAGCATCTGGGCAAGTCGCTTTCGGCCGAGAAGGGACGCGACCTGTTAAAGCAAGTGCGGACGCATCTGATCGAAATGGCGCGTCCGGTCCTGGAGGCAATGGTCGAGGAAATCACGGGCGTTAAGGTGTTGACGCTGCACCACGACATCAGCACCGTAACCGGCGAGGAGGTCGTTCTCTTTACCCTTGTCGATTCGCTGTTTCTCCGCGACGCAAAAAAGAAATAGACGCCCAGGCTTCAGAATTTTGTGGCAAGACATCCTGAGGCGTCTTCTTGCCGAGGCTCAAGCCCGCCCCCCGTTGATTCAGCTTCCTCAAGCTGCGTCAACGCTCCGGTGCGTCAGAACGCCGAAAAGAAAGTATCCCCGACTGGGTTCGAACCAGTAACCTTCGGCTTCGGAGGCCGACACTCTATCCAATTGAGCTACGGGGACTTATGGTCAAATTCCCTTGAAAAACAGGCTATTTTGCAGTATAATTGGTTCGTTGGCAGAAAAATGTGGCAGAAAACTGCAACTCTTTCTGCCAACGCGGGTAGCAACCTCTCGACGTAAGTCGAAATCTTGCTGCCAGTCGAGCCAATTCGCTGCGTACGCATACACTACTCCTGTTCCCGTTTTCCACGGGCAACCAACAAACAACGATTATATCCGTCCGTCGCAAGCTCCGGTAGCCCCACCTTATGGAGATTTTGAGCATGGGAAAACTAGGAAGAAAAAAGAGAGGGCGAAACCGGGGGTATTTTTACCGGAACGGTCGCGGTTGGTACGCAAATGACGGAAAACGAATGGTTCCCCTGGCGTTTCCCGATGGCTCCCGGATCAAGGACAAGGAGACACCCGACGACCAAGTTTCGGCGGCTTATGAGCGATTAAAAGAGGCGTGGCGTGCTGCTCTGAAAGCTTGCTGCAACAGGCCGGCAAACGGCAAGGTGACAGTCGAAGATGTCTGTCGCGTTTACTTAGCCGAAGCCAGCGAGAACGGAGCACGAGAAACATTCCTTGGCCGGGCCGACGCCCTTTTCGACCTTTGTTACGGACTTCCGGGCCGATTCCGGGCGAAGGACGGAACGCCAAAACCGATGACGGAACAGCGGAAGAAGGATATGAAAGCCGCCCGTATCCACCCAGGTTATGGGAGGATGGAGGCGACTGACTTCATTCCGCTTCACATCGACGAATGGCTACGATCACACAAGACCTGGAAGGGCTCGCGACGCATCAGAATTCAGGCGGTGAAGCGGGCATTTAGCTACGCCAAGAAGAGCGGACTGATTCCCGAAAACCGAATCAGCAAATACCCGGTTCCGAGAGCCCGGAGCCGTGCCACCTACATTACACCGGAACAGGAAGCGATACTGATTCAGACGGCTAATGAGGCCATGTCAATGGCAATTAAGATGTGTATTCGGACTGGAGCAAGGTACTTCTCAGAGTATGCCCATCTCACCAAGCACCATGTCAAAGACCTTGGGGAACGAATGGAATGGGTCTTCCAACCTCACGAGTCCAAGAACAGAAAGTTGCGAGTCTTCCGTATCACAGATCCGGACATCATCGAAATCACACGCCGGCAGATTGCAGAATATCCTGAGGGGCCGATTTTTCGGGCATTGAATGGCGAACCCTGGCAGGCCAACAATTTCCGTCGCCGTTTTCGAGAACTTGTCATACGAGTCGAGAAGAAGATGGAAAAGGAGGGAACGCCAATCGACTTCGATCCCGATCTGTGCATGTACAGCACCCGTCACACATACGCGAAGCGAATGCTCCAAGGCTATTGGACCGGTAAGCCGGTGCCGATCGAAATCCTTGCCCAACTCATGGGCAACAGCGTGCAGGTTTGCCGGGACCACTACCTGAAATGGACGGAAAGCATGAACGAAGCCCTCTGGGCTATGGCCTAGAGGTCGTACAACTCGGAGTCGAATCCAAGCTCCGGCTCAGAGTCGCGGCCCTGACAGCCGAGGCCGGCGGCTTTAGAGTTTTTTCCGTTTCGTTGACGGACATCGGCCTGCCGAAAAGATGTCGGGCTGGGGTCGTGCGTGTGGCCGTCGATGAAATCGTCCAACCATTTCCTGCGGAACTTGATCGCTGCTTTGGCGTGGCACTGGAAGAAACGGATGGTCGGCCCGCTGGTCCATTTGCCGTCAATCCGTTCCCGCGATCGCTGGATGATCTTCCGTAGGTTTCGTTCTCCTATGCCCAAGATGCGGGCAGCTTCCTCAAAGCCGATCAATTCTTCACTGTCACCCGTCGAAATCACTTCCGCCCGTGGGGCCACATCGCCGTGCATTCGCGACGTGCGTGCAACATCACCATGTGCGGCGACTTTTGAAGCCGAATGATCGTGTATTCGGCAGTCTGTTTGCCCGCTGTTGGCATCGCACGTGTCAGCCTCGTACAGTGTGGGGATGCCTGTGGATGGTGCTGCATCGGGTTCCAGTCGGTGATGTCGTTTGAACGTCCCGCTCATGGCGTCACTCCCTGCGGCGGGCGGTGAGTGACGTGGCAGCTTGCCGGCACTCCAGTCTCGCAAAGCGGGTAGGTTGACTGCCTCACAGTGGACGAAACATAATCAGAGTGTTCCCGGCAATTATCTCCTGTGCTACTGGACAAGTGGTTTGACGAGGGCCAGGAAGGCGAGGCACCCAACGACGTCTGCGAAACTGTCGCACCGAGATCCCCAGCGGGTTCTTGGTATTGGGGTGCCTCGCCTTCCTGGTCCCTTTTGGCTATGAGAACTGATGCCAGCGGTATCCCGACCGCCTCTTCGTAACGTCCGACTGATGGATCCGTGAATGCCCTACGAATTTCGTCGTCCACGGATTGGCGAACCTGGTTCCCGCCAACGCGCCAACATTGAACCAGTTGACCAACTGGCCGTGCTTCGCATTGGGTTCTGAGGCGTGGCATTTCTGGGCTTTCTGATTGCAGATACCCTGATGTCGTGCGTTAGCTGCATATGGATGTGCCTACCCGTGGAGTAAATGCCGAGGAAATGGATGTAAACAAAAGGAGACCTGATTCGTGACCTGATGAACTTTGCAAGCAGATGAGAGACGCCCCTGCCTTCCGAATGATCGACGCAGTTTTGGAGCGATAAGGGCATCTGTGCCCTGTCAGCGTCCGCAAACAGATTTGCAGATGCTTTGCGTGACGCGACACAAAAAACCCAGCAGTATCGAAGGCTGGAGCACGTCACTTTGCGGAAAAAGAACGCATCAGAGCGGCTGAGAGGGCTACCTTCGTCTGATGCAGGCAAGTCGAATATTGGTGGGGGGCAATATAGGGCTATTTTGTTGTGCGGTGGCTGATGGCCCAACCTCTGAGAGATTGCAGCAGCCAAGAATGTTGGCTAATGAATTTCCAGTCTTGTGTTGCTTGCTAGCTGATACGGCCGTCCTGCGTTCGACGACGCTCGCGGAAGATGGGTAGGCGGCACAATATAGGCAAGGCTAATTCACTGCTTATCGAGGAGATTGGCGTTGCGAATTGATTCTCGGTGGGAACTTAGCGAGTTCTCCACGCCCCAAAGAGTATCAAATCTGTTGAGAATACGGCTTATGGGAAACGCCAATTGCCGACCAGCCGGGCTCCGCGTGCAACGCCTCAAGGCTGCGGCGACCGAGGTTGTACTCCTGGGCGGCCGATACCATACCTCCACGGTCATCCAAGGCTGGAGGATGCGTCAGACTGTGTCGGCCACTTTTGCCGGAATGTCGGGATCAATGATTACGTGGCCGTCTTGAAAGGACGCTCTGAAAGCGGAAGGAAAGCGGCACATCGTGGGGGTGATGTGCCGCGGGAAGCGTGTGGGGCAGGCTGGCGGGGGATCGCGGGCGGCGGCACAGGAAAGAGGTGCATGGCGAATGAGTTGTCCGGCAAGCGGATGTTTGGCAATGGTTCCGACGGTATGTGTGGCGGTCACGTTTTGCATGACCGATGGTATCACGGGCAGAAACGCTACACAAACAATTTGTGACGGCGTTCTGCCCGGCATCCGTGCCGACACAAACCCATTCTCCCGTGTTTCGGCCGGTGGGCCTTCGTTAGGCTGATTGGCTGGCATTGACGGTTACTGCGTTCGCCTTCTGCTGATATATCCAGGTGTGAACGTCGGCCGCCGCCTTGGCGAGGTTCGGCAAGTCGCGGTCCTCGAAAGATGTGGACTCGCCCCACACCTCCCCGTCCTTGTAGACGCGACAAAAAGTCGTGTTGTAGAAATATCCGGCCTGACTGTTGTTAGCCCAAACGGCCGCCGACACGTTGCCGTAGCGGATGCGATGGACGGGCTTGTTCGTGATGTCTGACATAATGCGTCTCCGTGATGCAAAGTTCATTCGTATTATGGTGGCGGAGATGCACGCGGTTTCTTATCGCACGCCGGGCTTCGGCGTTCGCTGCCGCCGGTGGTAATCCGTCAAGGCTCGTTCGACCAAGTGGCTGAATTGGCTGCGGGCGTCCCAGGACCAATCCCGATAGGACGCAACCAAGTCGCTGCTCAGCCAAACCGTGACTTTCTCCTTGGGCGGTGTCGGCGTGGTTGTCTTGCCCAGCGGTCGGCCGCGACGTGATCCCTTTTGGCTCGTGGGCTTGCGTCCATCGCCGGCCGATCTGGCGATGGGCGGTTGCTGGGCGACTACCGGCGTTGGCGGTGCAATGCCGGCTCGGGCTTCGGTGGATAGGATGCCGTTGAGCACGTTGGAAATGCCCGTTCCCGATTTCGTCACGGCAATACTCCGCTGAGCTTCTTGAGCACGTCGGCGTAATCGTCCAGTGCCTTCGACGAAGCGAGTCGGTGAATCTTGCCACGGGTCGTGGCGTAGAGAATCCGCGAATCGCTGCGAACCGTACCCAGCAGCGGGCCGAAAAGGCTGACTTCCATGCCCATCTGTTTGGTGATCGTCCGTCGTTGGTGGGCGTTGGTCACAACAATGCCAAGGAAGCTCAAATCTGAGTTGACCCGTTCGCGGATGGCGTGAAGCGTCATGTTCAAGTGAATGAGGGCGTAAAGCTCAAATCCACCGGGCTGGACGACGGCGATCATGCCGCCGGCCGTGGCCAGGGCGTTGACGGACAGCACGCCCAGCGACGGCGGGCAGTCAAGCAGGACTACGGCGTTGTCGGGCAGCGGCGTCTTTTCCAGGGCCAAGCGGAGAAAGAACTCGCGGCCGGGTTCGTTGAGCAATTCAATCTCCGCCCGGCCAAGCTCGATAGTGCTCGGCGTCAGCGTGAGATTGTCGGTAACAGACTGCACCGGCAACCCAGCCCGGCTCGTCAGGGCGTTGTAGAAACCGTCCGTGTCGTCGGTTCGTCCGAACGCCCGCGAGAGACTTGCTTGCGGATCGAGATCGACACAATGCACCGGCGTGCCGGCCCGACTCAACAACACGGCGAGTGCGGCGGTCGTGGTTGTCTTGGCAGTGCCTCCCTTCTGATTGGCTATGGCAATGATCTTGATCGGCATTTACCTCAAGAGCTAACACGCCGCCGGCATTCCGGCAAGAACCGTTTTTCCGCTGTTCGGGCGTTGCCATAATGCTGGCGTTTCTGGCAATCTGGCATTACAAGCATTTCATGCCAAAACCGTTCGATTAGAATCTGCCCGACTTTACGCTTGATGCTCACAAGACTTCAGGCAAATAGTGATTTTAGGCGACTCTTGATCAGCTCTTCGCGGGCTATCAGAAAATCGGGGAATCGCTCGAACTTCCACAGCAACTTATCCTCGGGAATCAAATGCCTTTTCAGAAAACAGGGGTCGCGAGATGCCAGCCATTCATCGACAGGCATATCCTGTTTACCGATGTTCTCTTGAGCAAGTAGCAAGCACAGATTGCCAATGCAATCCCGCTTGTCCATCCAATCAAGACGTCCCAGTGAGGCCATTTCTTTCTTCTTGAACATGCTTCTTGCGAAAATGTGATCTTGATGAAATGGCATCGTTCCCCAGGCTGCATCATCATAAAACAATGACAAGGCAAGGAATGTCTGCTGGCCGCCGTAGGCCATGTCCAGCACATCATCGATCGCATAATCGTCAAACAAAGCGGAAATGCCAGTCTTTGCGATCGTAGTGTTGATAGAGTCTACTGGGAAATCGGCTCCTGGATTCGGTATCGATTGAATGTCACTGCGGATGTCTCGTAGCAACCCATCGGATGCTCGGCCAAAAGCTCCCTTAAGTAACGCTGTGATAAGCCAGCGACGGATGTTGTCGGCATTCGTTGCATCGAACGGTGTTGATCCTCGAAGCGTTGTTCTTGGATTCTTGAATAGGTAGTAGATGATTGGAATGAGTGCATTGACACTCGTTAGGTTATCGCGGTCGATGCCAAACGAGTTTGCCAGGTCCACGCCTCGCTCGACTGCTTTCTTTACCGCAGGCCACTGCTCACGAATCAGAGAAAGGTTGTCGTTGTTGAAGTTCTGGACTTTGTACGCGACAGGCAAGTCTGTGAGTACCAAACAGGACTTCATGATGAAATCTTTGTCAAAGTCATTTCGCCGTGTAAGTTCTGCGTTAATTCGATCCAGGAAATTGAATATTTCCTCTCGGGCATTTACGTCACCCCAATTGTTCGTTACCATTGAAAGCAATAAGTCTGACTTACTCAGTTTTGTGCCGCCTTCGTTGGCCCGCACAAAAATATCCAACACGCGATCATAATCCTGGTCAGTCTCGGTGTAGTAAGCGATTACTTCGTCAACATGCACTGCTTGGTATAGGCGTTCGAGGTTGCGACGGAATATCTTCACTCGCCCTCTTGGTACTTCATCTGGCAAGGACTCTTCTGCTTCATCTAAAAACACTTCAAACTTCTGACGTTCATCAAAATCCAAAATCCGTCCTACACGGAACCAATGGTGGTCAGCATCAGGAACTGGAGTGTCTTCCATGAAATTAAACCGATAGTAGATTCCTTCCTCACTACCGTCGCCATCAAGTCTTGGGTCAGCCAAGAGATCCAGATGCAGCCGTTGTTGGCTCCAAGCGTCTGGATTATCCCATCGCTTGTACTTCTTCTTGATTGTGTAAACGCCTTTGAGGCCGATAATCAGCGACGTCAGTCGCTGCTGTCCGTCGAGAACAAGCGAAAGGTTTGTGATTCCATTAGTGCAGGCAAGCTCGTTGTGGGTGCCGCCATGTCTTGCTTTCTCCAAAAACTCGTACACCTGCCATTTGTCGCGGTTTTCGGGCTTCAACTCCCAAAACAAAAACGAACTGATTGGATAACCTCGCATTATTGAGTCAAACAACTGGATGATCTGCTCCGGCTTCCAGACAAACTCACGTTGAATGGCCGGAAGGAAATACTGGCGGTTCATGCGGCCAATCGTGGTTGCGATAGTTTCCGATTTGTAACTCATGATGGTGGCTACCAACAGGGTGAAATAGGAGTGGGCTTGCCGAATGCGATCTGCAATTTCAGGCAGTGTTTCAAAACGGTTAGTTATGGCTGGTGATGTGCCGAATTGAGAGTACAATCAGTTTAGAGGCTTCGGCAAGCCGGTCAATCACCCCCGTTTGGATGATTCGCCTGTGCGGCTTGAAAGAGGCAGGGCGTGTGATAGTCAAGGCATCACATTGTTCACTACCGTGACCTGAGACAGGAAAGTACCGGGAACCGACGCAGATTTCTACCGGGATTGGAGACAGGATTCAGGGCCGGAATACCGGGCTTTGAAGCAGGCTTGCCGGGGATAGGGGCACGAAATTACAGGGTTGTCGGCGGCCCTACTTCTTGTTATTCAACTAATAAGAGACAGACAACAACGGCGGCACGGCCTTGTTGCTTTTGGAATCGGGAACAAAGTGAAAGGAAGAAGAAACACGACAGGCGAAACTGTCCGACAGCAAAGTCATCTCAATCGAATGGGACGCGATGAAATGAATCTGGCAGAGTTTCCGTTGGCCGCATTGGCTGATCGGGTGCCGAAAGACTGCAAGACGCTGGTTTTTGAGGATCAAGCCTGGGACAAAGGACAGAAGCAGTGGGTTCTTCGGCGGCTGACGATTTCCGCTTCCGACAAATTCGGGCTGCCGACGGCGTTGGACGACGAAGTGATCGTGGGGCTTGTGCAACTGAGCAAGGCAATCAACTTCGCCGATCGCCATGTGCCCTTCAGCCGCTACCAATTGGTTCATCTGCTCGGCTGGCGTGACGAAGGCAAAAGCTATGCTCGGGTGGAAGAATCGCTCAAACGCTGGCTCGGCGTATCGCTCTACTACGAAAACGCTTGGTGGGACAAGTGCCGCAAGCGTTGGATGGACGCCCATTTTCATTTGCTCGACAACGTGACCTTGTGCCGCCGGCCGAGACGCGGTGAGCGGGCTAGTGACGGAGATGGCGGCCGTCCGCTGTCGTCGTTCACCTGGAACGACATTATCTTTCGCAGCTTTCAGGCCGGCAATCTCAGGAGCATCGACTTGGACTTCTACAGGTCGCTCAAGTCGTCGGTCGCCAAGCGGATGTACCGCTTTCTCGACAAGCACTTCTACTTCGGCGTCAGGCAGCAATACCGGCTCATGGAGTTTGCCCAAGAACACATCGGGCTAAGCCGGAACTACGATGTCGCCCAATTGAAACGGCGTTTGTCGCCGGCAATCGAAGAGTTGGAAAACGGCGGCTATCTGGAGCCGATGCCGTCCAAAGAGCGATTCATCTGTATGCGGCGTGGGCAGTGGGATGTTGTTTTCGTCCGTGCCGCCAAAGCAACCGCAAAAGGCGAATCGAATCCGCCAGTTGGCGTGGCAGCCCAACTAATTGAGCGTGGCGTGACGGGCTCGACGGCTGCGGAATTGGTGCGAATCTATCCCGCCGACAAAATCAAGGCCAAACTCCAGGTGTTTGACCAACTGACGGCTTGTCGGGATAGGCGAATCTCAAAGAATCCGGCGGGTTATCTCGTTCAGTCGATTCGCAAAGACTACATGCCTCCGGCGGAGTTTCGGAATCTGCCGGCTGCAATCGGCGGTAGGAGCAAGACACCCACAAGAAAGAACGCGAGTGCCCGAAAGCCGACAGTCTCATCCAAGAAGTTCTACGTGGAACAGAAAATCCAGAAGCATCTCGCAGAGTTGTCGCCCGAAGGGCTGGCTGAGCTTGAAATCGAAGCCCTGAAGTCGTCGCCATCGCTTCTCGTCCAAAGGTTTCGCCAAGCGGTTGTATCGGGAAGCGAGAAGCTCGTCCGGGAGTACCGCCGCTGCTTGCTCGAAGGACATCTGCGAGCAATCTTCCGATTGAGGGATGCCTCGACTTCACAGCGGACGTGAAGTACCTGAACGACGTGTCGTTGCCGTTGCCAAATGCCGTTCTACTGTCGCCTGCCCGGCCGCTTACGCGGCGGTGGCCAGTGACTCGGAGCGGCTGTTCTTTCGGCGTTGCCTTCGCGGCGTCGCCTTGGCATCGCTGGCTGCCGTTCTTACGGTGAAGCCGGTTTGGTCGTTCTTTGCTCGGCCTTTGGCGGTTAGCCCTACGATCATGCCCGGCTGGTCGAGGAATCTGGCGTCGTGCTTGTCGCCGTCGATGACTGGGAATCCCCAGTGCGTTTGTGAAACCTCCGGCCAGAAGACAACGGCTACCGTGCCCCCGTGTTGCAGGATTTCGCGGGCCTTGTCGTGGTTGCCCGGCTGTGCGGAAAACGTGAGGTGATAGTTTCGGGGCCATGTCGGGTCTGAAAGGAATTGTTCCATCCGAGCGGGAACCTTCGTGTAGTCGAAGAACTGGATGTTTGGGAACTCCGTGAACAGTTCCGGGTGAAGCCGTTCCCACGGGATGTCGCTTGAGCCGTTGAGTCGGACGGCTGGGACAAGCCCTAATCTCTTGGCCTCTTCTTCCAAGCGGCTCAACTCCACGGTCAGCATCTGAAGGAAGAGTTGCGGTTTCTCCACGAAGAGTGCGGTTCGGCAGTCGCGGGCGAGTGCGTGTGTTGGCATCTGCATCCGTCCGCTGGAATGTCCGAGGCAGGCTGCCAAGCATCCCTGCGTCGCGTGGGAACAGAAGACTCCGGGAGTGAAGAACAAAACCTTTGCCAGAACGCCGATGCAGCGGCTCTTTTCGGTCTTTTTGGACGATCCGAGCAGAAACTTGGGCAGCCCGTGATTCTGAAGGATCTCGGCCGCTGATAGTTTCCCCCAGGCTGTTTTCGGATCGCCGGAGCGGAGTATCGGGAGCGTGGGTTTTGCGTTGGTCGGTTGCGTCTTTTTCATGGTGTTCCTCCTTTCGGTTTTTGCCCGGCTGCTGGAACCGAAAGGAGGAACGCCACGGGCCTTTGTTCGCCGCGAGAAAGAGAATAGGGCGGCTGAAGGCAAGGCTAGTGACAGCTTTGCTGGCACGGCCTTGCCTGCCGCCTGTGGTGGTGCGGCGAATGAAGGCCCGCTTCTTCTGAAAAAGACGCAACTGACTGACGCAGGACCAATGGTCCACAATGCTCTCGTGCGGCAACGAAATGCCGTGGGTGAATGAATCCGGCAGCGAGTCTTTCAATGCGGCCTGCCGCGATTTGCTTCGGTGTCGCAAAAGCTCCGCAAGAAGATGCTTAAGGCGGCCGGCTGAGGTATTCTCTTCAGTGCGGGACTTTTGTCCTGCGGTCGTCAGTGGTGCATGAACGTGCCGTTGCGGCCTTCCGATCGGACAGCACGCCC
>JBDKTJ010000090.1:0-4539 GCA_039698075.1 Thermoguttaceae bacterium
TGGAGTTTTCGGCCGTGCTGGTCAAGGGCCGCGGCAATTACATCAGTCTGCGACGGCTCCAAAACGCGATGAGTCGGGCGGCGGGACTTTTCAGCGAACCCGACGAGTTCGACCAGCTTCAGCAAATTCACGCCTGGGCGGCGCAGACCACCGACGGCTCGCTCTCCGACTTGAACTTCCGCCCGCTGCCGGCCGTTTGGGACGAAGTCTCCAGCGATCACGGCAACTGCATGGGCCGAAAATGCCCGATGTACGCGAAATGCTTTTATTATAAAGCCCGGCGTCGGATGCAACATGCCCAAATTCTCGTCGTCAACCACGCGTTGTTCTTCTCCGACCTCGCCCTGCGACGCGAGGGCGTCAGCCTGCTGCCGAACTACGACGTGGCGATTCTCGACGAGGCCCACACGCTCGAATCCGTTGCGGGCGATCACTTGGGCCTGAGCGTGTCCAACGGGCAAGTCGAGTACACGCTGCGAAAACTGTACAACGATCGAACCAATCGCGGGCTGCTGGTCCATCACAAGCTGCGCGACGCCCAGCGGGAAGTATGGGAATGCCGCGACACGGCGGCCGAGTTTTTCGACCAGATCGCCCAATGGCTGGCCTCGCAGCCCAAAGGCAACGGACGCGTGCGCCAGCCGGACATCGTCGCCAATCCGTTGAGCGAGCGACTCAAGCGGTTGGTGGCCACGCTGCGCCGCCACGCCAAACAGATCGAAGAGCCCGAGCAGCGGCAGGATTTCACCGCCGCCGCCGGACGTCTGGACGCGATGGCCCAAGGCGTCGATCAGTGGCTCGGCCAGCACCTGGACGACGCGGTCTATTGGATCGAAGCCAGCCGGGGCCGCGTCCGACCGAAAGTCAAACTGGCCGCCGCGCCGATCGACGTCGGTCCGCTGCTCCGCGAACATCTGTTCGATCGCGTGCCGACGGTCGTCATGACCAGCGCCACGCTAGCGACCGGCCGCGGCCGCGACGGCCATCCGACGTTCGAGTTCTTTCAGTCGCGGATCGGACTCAGCCAGGCCGAAACGCTCGCGTTGGGCAGCCCGTTCGACTACCGCCGCCAGGCCGAAATCGTGCTGTTGGACGGCATGCCCGATCCGACCGCCGACAGCGTCGGCTACGAGCGCGCCTCGGTCGAGATGATCCGCCGCTACGTGGCCCGCAGCGACGGCCGAGCGTTCGTGCTGTTCACCAGCTACGAAATGATGCGGCGCACGGCCGCGGCGATGCTGCCGTGGCTGGTCGAACACGATCTGGCGTTGTACAGCCAATCGGACGGCACGCCTCGAAGCCGAATGCTCGAACTATTCAAGAATAATCCGCGATCCGTTCTGTTCGGCGTGGACAGCTTTTGGCAAGGCGTCGACGTGCCCGGCGAGGCGCTGCAAAACGTCATCATCACGCGGCTGCCGTTCAGCGTGCCCGACCGCCCGTTGCTGGAGGCCCGATTGGAGGCGATCCGCGATCGCGGCGGCAATCCGTTCAGCGACTATCAACTGCCCGAGGCCATTCTGAAACTCAAGCAAGGCTTCGGGCGTCTGATCCGCAGCAAGCAAGACACGGGCATGGTGGTGATTCTTGATCCGCGAGTGCGCACCAAGCCTTACGGTCGACGTTTCTTGGCCTCGCTGCCCGATTGCCGGCAAGTGGTCGAACGGGCGTAAGCCACTCGAGCCGGTTTCAAAGCTGGCTTTTCATGACCATTTTTCCGGCCGTGGAAGACGCTTTTTGAGCTCCAAAACTGCTTCTAAAAAGATTTCCGGCTCTCTTTTTCCCCTTTTTTCTCGCTCTCTTCTCTTGTCTTCTCTTTTTCTCCTTGCTTCTCCTCTTTCACCTTTTTTTCTGCCGTTTCTGCGTGCAGGGGTTTCTTTGATGAAGATGGATCCCATCGTCGAAACCGCACGTTGCCGACTCGAACCAACATGTTGGACGTCAAATAGGTGTGACATCCGAAATAGAAAGCCGGCAAGGGATGAAACTCCTTGTCACGATGCTCTAAGCAGAAATGGTCATTGACATAGAGTGCGGCAAAGCCGTCGGCGAGTTGAACGCGAAGACGATTCACCGGTTTCAATTTACAGGAAACCAATTCGGTCTTGCTGCCGATCTGCATGCCGGCCTGCTTGCGCTGCGGGCAGACAAAAAACCGTTGGAAACGCCAATCGGCGTCACATTCGGGCGCTTGCTGATCCGAAAGAAATAATCCAAGATTGACAGGAAACCGCTGGAGCACCGGCATTTCGACGTCAAACTCGACCTCGAGCGGAAACGGCGGCGTAAAGCTGGGACTCACGAACACCCGACCGGTTGTCCGACGCACATGCCCCACAGCGACGCGAGGACTCTCCGTCGTCCATGTGGTGCCTGATATCGCCCAAGTGAGACAATTTGGACTGAATTTTTTTTCGTACCATTTTCCCACATTGAAGGCCCGGTACCCCTCCACCTCATCGAGCCAAGACTGCGCAAACGCTCTCGATCGTTCGTTGTCGTCGGCCTTGAGAGCTTTCTGGTAAAGGCCTTTGGCTTGCTCCAATGCCGCCTGGGAGATCGGACTCGGCGCCGCCATCAGCGTGCTCCAGGCCTTGCGTAAATCGTCTGCAGCCCGCCCGCTAAAGGCATAAATTCTCGTAAGCTCCCATTCGGGATGACTACACCATCGGGACAAAATGTCACGATCGAGGCGACTGCCCAGTTGATCGACGAGTCGTCGGGCATCGGCGCATTGACCGGCGCGTTCGGCCACAATCGCGTGAATCGTTTGGAGTCGGGACTTCCCAGCCAAGGCGCTCGAATCGTCCGCTCGCGACGGATCCTGAGCCATTTTTTCGAGGACTTGCTTTGCTTGATCGTAGACCCCTGCTCGCCGCCAAAACTCGCCGTTGTAACCCAATTCGGAATCGATGTCGTTGAGAACGTCCAGCAGCACCAACGGCACATTCGTATCGTATCGTTGGGTGTCGGCGCATCGACATCCCCAACGGTACATGATTTCATGGCTGCCATGCCACCGCGGACGCAACGCCCATCGCAGGTTGTCGTATGCCGGCATATAGTCGATCTCCGCGGCGACGGCCTTGTCAAACCACTCCTGCACGGTTTGTCGGTCGTTCAGCCCCATCGCCACTGGAATCATCAAGCTCGCCGGCTCAGGATTTTCCGGATGGAGCTTCAGTGCCTCGGCATATTCATGGGCCGCCTTTTGCAGATTTTCTTCAAACAACTTCCAGTTTTCCCGCGTGACCTTATACCCCCAATCGCCGCCACGATGATGCCAAGCTCTCGCCACGAATGCCCGCCCCGCCAACAAGTGAACGATCCACGGGTCGGCTTTCGGTAGTTTGCCGCATGCTTCCGAAATCGCCACGGCGTCTTCCCAGTTCTGACTGCAGGTGTCGTTAATCAGCGGCAACAGTTCATAAAACAACACACGGCGCATTTTCAGATCGATCGTCGAGTCGCCCAATCGCAAAGCGGCCTGCTCCGCCGCTTCCAGGCGAACATGCGACCATGGCAAGCCTTGGGCAAACCACTTGGCGTCGCCGAACAACGTGAACACCCCAAGTCTTTGGCATTCCCTCGGATAGCTGTTCCGGCAAAAGCCATTGAGTCCTTCGATAACGGTGACCATGGCGTCATAAGGCCCCTGAGTGTGCGACAAGGCTTTGGCGTAATAGGTCTTGACCAACGGATCCTGGCAACCGCGTTCGAGCAATTTCTTTCCCAAAGCGGCCGTGTCCTCCAACCGCGGTCCGCGCGGCCTCGGCAACATGTTGAGTTGAACAGCCCGCAGGAACTCCTCGGCCTGCGGACGAATGGATTGTGGGTCCTGCGTATGAGTTCGATATTGGTCGATGTCGCGTTGCCAAAGGCTCAATATCTCGCTGGCACACGACAGCGGCGTGGAAGAGGTTTTCGGCGCCGACGGAATCTGATTATTGCCGCCATCACAGCCCAAAAGCCAAAACATCGTCGACAGGCACAAAGCGAGGAAAAGGCGATGCATCGGGAAACACCTCCGATGGAAAATTGAAGTCGTTGAAAAGCCCAATTTGCAAATCATAAGAGATTGCGTCGAATTATCACACCCCCCCACAATTACCATTCTTGCAGGAGAAATGAGAACTTCCCTCGCTCTGGCCGCGTTCTCGAATACCAACAGCAAAGGGCCGCCACGCTTGCCAATCGACATCGGCCCCCGATTAGTGTGCATCTGTTCACTCACCTTCCGACAGCCGTCATGACCGGAGCCCCGTTGCGTGGAACCCGATAGACACAAAAAAATGGCGGAGAGTGCTCGGGGCACTCTCCGCCATTCATTCGTTACACAATCGATCGCTATCGTTTACTTTCGCTTGCGCCAAGCGTAAGCGACCAGGCCGAGCAGACCGCCCAGCAACATCACGGCCGTGGCCGGTTCCGGCACTGCCGCAACGGTGAACTGCGTCACGCCGCCGTTGACCGGCGTGCCAGCAACGAATTCAGCCGTCGACGCCACGGTGGTCACGTCCACCGACAACGCCGAGTTGT
>JBDKTJ010000091.1:0-11362 GCA_039698075.1 Thermoguttaceae bacterium
GTGAATCTGTTCTAATCGCCGACTTCCGTTTGGGAGGAACGTTGGCGAATTTGAAGCAGCACGCTTTCGGAATCCGTGCCGGGCAGCGGATAGGACGCGAGTTTGCGCAGCGCCAGATCGTGGAGCAGTCCGTAGTGCCGGGCCTCGCCGCGCTCGTCGAGCCACGACGGTCCCTTCAGGATCAGCAACCGACCGAACGAATCCCAGTGGGGGCGGAACCACTCGAGCAGCTTCTTGAGACGGGCCACCGCTCGGATGACCAGCGTGTCGAATCGCTCGGTGGTCAGCACGTCTTCCGCCCGGGCGTTGAGGACCGGGACGGGCAGCTCGAGTTGTTGAACGATGTCGGCCACGGCTCGGGCTTTCTTGCCGACGGATTCGCAGAGCGAGACGTTCAGATCGTCGCGCACGATGGCCAGCAGCACGCCGGGCACGCCGCCGCCGGTGCCGACGTCGAGCACCGTCTCGTTGGGTTCCAAAAATTGAGCGATGGCGAGGCTGTCGACCAGGTCGCGGGCGACGAATTTTTCGTAGTCGGTGTGGCGCGTCAAGTTGAGCTTGGCGTTCCAGTCCCAGAGCAACCGGCAGTAGCGGTCCAACCGTTCGGTTTGCGACGGAGGCAGCTCGATTTGATGTCGAGCCATCGCCGCGATCAGATTTTCTTCCGTAGCGTCCACAAGCAGTCCCTCGTCCCCCTTGTTTACTTCAACCGCGCGACATGCTAGGTTCATTGTAAACGTTCGCGGGTGATTTCACCATTCCCCATTCGCCTTTCGGTTTTTGCCGGTTTTTTTATGCCTTTGGACCGCGAGGAATACGTCGAGCAGGCGTACTTTTTCAAAACGCTCCGGGAGCGGATGCAGCAGGCCATGTCGACGCAGGACCTGCTGGACGCCATCCGCCAAGAGGTTTTGGCGACCACGATGCTGCCGTTCGCGCTGGATTTCATGGCCGGCGAGCTGCGGTTGACGGGCGGATTTTCGACGGCCATGGCTCGGATGCCGCACTATTTCACGCCGTTTCAGACCTACGTGATCGGCGAGGCGGAGCGGGCCGAAGGACGATTCGATTTTCGGATCGCGTTGGAAATTTTGCAGCGCGAGGCCGAATACCGCAGCCGGGACGCCACGCCGCAGGGCGTGTTTCTTTATCAATTTGAGGCGATCTGCCGCAACCGATTGGGCTATGACCGCGGACTGGACGCCATCGCCGGCGACTCGATCTTCAACGACGATTGGGGCCAGTGGATACGGACCGTACGGCGTCAGGTCGGGCTGATCGACGTCGCCGATCTGATTTACGTGCGCAGCGAACTGTATCGCAAGCACGGCGGGACGACGGAGAAGCCCGTCTTGTTCGGCGAGAAAGAAGGGCGGATCGCGATGGCCAATCGGCAGAAGGATCCGTTGTTTCTGTTTTCGGCGCTGCAACGTCAGTTGGGCTATCCGAACGTGCCGAGACCGCAACCCGAAGACACGCAGCGGTACATTCTGCCGGCCGTGCAACAGCATGTCGAGCGGCTCGAGGCCCGGCTGATTCTGCTGGAAGAAGAAATTCGGGGCGGGATCAATCTGACGCGGTTTTACGACGCGCGGAAGTCCGAGGGCGGCGAGCGGAAGGCGGAGTGACGCGCGTTCCAACTAAAAAATGTGCGGATGCTCTTCCGCGAAAACGGTTGGCCGTTTTTCTTGGAACGTCCCAATCGCGGTGAATTCGCACAAACGCGGCAAGACGTTTTCTCGCTCAACCGCCCTCACCCTGGCCCTCTCCCAGAGGGAGAGGGGACATTCCATCCGCATTTTTGCAAAAGTTCAGTTGGAACGCGCATTACTTCGTGGGTCGTTGGTCGCGCGATTGCGGATTTCGGGCGGAACGGCCGTTTTCGGTTCGGGCGGGTTCGTGGCTGGCGCCGGACAGGTAGTTGTCCACCGTGGCCGATTCCTGCAAGTTCTCGAAACAGTCGGCCATCGCCACCCGCAGTTTCTTTTCGCGGAGATCTTCGTAGATGTCGTTGCGGACCATGTCGAAGGTGATGTTGGCCGTTGGTTTGGTGAACTCTTCGCAGCGCAGAATGACGAACTTGTCGCCCATCTGGATGATGCCGGACAGCTCGCCGGGTTGCAGCGAAAACGCCTCTTGCTCGAGTTGAGGCTTTCCGCCGAAGCGTTTGATGGGGGGAACCTCGCCGCGCATCGCCTGGCTGCTCGGCTCGACCGAATACTGCTCGGCCAGATCGCCGAAGAATTCGGACGTGTTCTTTTTGCGGGCCAGATCGAACACCTGCTGGGCGCGGCGCTGGTTGTCCAGCACGATGGCCAGGCAGCGGACGCGCGGGCCGTAGTTCGCCTCAAACCCCTTGTGAAGGTCTTCTTCGCTCACCTCGACTTGGTCGCCGACCAATTTTTTCAACGCCACCGAGGGCCAGACGACGTCGTCGCGATAGGTTTCGAGCGGAACGCCCTGCCGTTTGGTGACCTCCCGGAGCCACGTTTCGACGTCGGGCGAACCATCGGCCTTGGGCTTCACGCCGGCCAACGCGGCCCGGGCGATCTCTTTTTGCAGGTCTTTCTCGGTCACGGCGATGCCCTTGCGGCGGCAGGCCTGCTCCAACAGCATCCGATGGATCATGCCCTCCAAGGTCGCAACGCCGTGTCGCGCGATGCATTCCTCGTCCAGTTCGTGGATGGTGACCGGCTCGCCGTTGATCATGGCGGCCACGGTGGGCATGGTGCGGTGGCGAACCGGATCGTTCCAGATGTTCTCGACTTTCGCGTCCTTTTGCAATTGCTCGAAGACGTTTTGGGCCACGGTGCGCATTTTGCGGTCGCGCAGGATTTCTTCCAATCGCGGGGCGGCCTGCTCGAACTTGACGGGTCGGGCGGGCAGCAGGCCCTCGCGTTTCAGGATCACGTATTGGCCGCCGGCGTGAAGGACGGGCGAAATCTCGCCGTCTTTCATGTTGAACACCGCGTCCTCGATCTCCTGGTAGCTGCCGTGTTTGCGAATGGGGTTGATGATCCCCTTGGCGCTGGCGCTGGGCGAATCTTCGGAGTTGTTTTTGGCGAGGTTGCCGAAATCGTCCGGGTCGGCCTTCGCCAGGGCGTGGAGCTTTTTGGCCTTTTCCACGGTCGACACCGCGATCAGTCGGGCGCGGACCGCTTCGCCGTATTCCGTCTCGAACTCGCGGATCAGCTCGTCCTTGGTGATCGTCAGCCGTTCGCCGGCCAGCTTGCGCAACGCCAGCGTGGGCCAAATGATGTCGTCGGCATACTGCTCGCCCGTGATGTTCCGCTCCTGTTTGAGCATCTTGAGCCATTGATCCACCGGGATGTTGAATCGCTTGGCCATCCGCTGAATCTCGGCGTGGACCTCGTCGCGCGTCACGCGAACGTTTTGACGACGGCACTCGGCCACGATCAACCGCTTGTTGACCATGCTTTCCAACACCTCTTGGCCGTGATTGCGACGGCATTGGGCGGCCAAATCGGTCCGCAAAATCCGCTGGTTGTTCACGGTCGCCGCGACGTCGGTCACTTGGGCCGGCGATTTCTTGGCCGGCGCCGCTTGTTCGGGCTGTGGGGCCTCTTCTTGGACCGACTGAGCGCGGATCGACGACGCCGGCCAGTAGTGCCGAACGGTAAGGCAAAGGGCCACGGCCAACAGGCTGCCGAGCACCATGTAGAAGCGTTTTTGGCGAATTCCCAGAATCCGTTTGCAGGGCATTTTAGAATCCAAGCAATTTTGGGTCATTGTGGTTTCTCCTTAAACCGCGTTCCAGCAAGGACTTGCGACAATCTCTCCTCTGGCGAGTCGCCGTCCGATGGAAAGCGCCCAGTATAGGATGCCGGCCAAAATCGAGGCAAGAGCGAAATCGCCAGGAGTTTTTCTTGTTAAGAGGCGCGTTTGGGGTGATGTGGAAAAGCCTGGATGGCCGCAAGAACATTTCCGATCACGCAGATCGGCAAAAGTCTACCGATTACGCTGCCGATAACAAGTTTGCCGATTACTCCGTTTGGAGAGCTGCGCTCGTTGCGCAGATTCCAAACCGCCCGTGCAAACCGTTCAGGAATGCAGAACTATGAGTCGCCGAATCCCCCTGATTGGAATGGTGCCGTTGGGTGTTTTGGCCCTGTTGGTGGGCTGCCGACCCCAAGAGCCTTTTTATTTGAAGAAGGTCGACTGCGACTTGGCCTACTACAAGGGCGAGGCGACGGAGATTGAAATGCCGGACGTGGCGTCCGATCGGCTGGGCGACGTGGCGAACGCAAAGCGGCCGTTTTCGCTCATCAACAACGATCCGAAAAACGTTTGGAACCTGACGTTGGAAGAGGCGATGCGGATGGCCCTGACCAACAACAAGGTGATGCGGAACATCGGCGGCCAGATTCAGGGTTCGCCCGACTTCATTTTGCGTAATCCGGAAGTGGCGCCGACGATTTATGATCCGGCGTTGGCTGAAAGCAACCCGCGCACCGGTCCCGAGGGGGCCTTGGCGGCGTTCGATGCGCAGTGGAGCACCAGCATCATGTGGCAGAAGCTCGACACGCCGGTCAACACGGGCACCTACAGCTTGCTTGTCTATCCGGACGTCAACAATGTCGAGCAGTCGGTGTTCCAGACGAAGATTTCGAAGACGGCGGCCACGGGCGGACAGTTCTCCTTGGCGCACGACGTTTCGTACAACCATTGGATGTATCCTTACACGACGAACACGAAGGAGTACATGGCCGACTGGAACGTCAATTTGACGATGGAGATGCGGCAGCCGTTGTTGCAGGGGGCGGGCACGCAATTCAACCGGATCGCCGGTCCGGGCGCTTCGCCGGGCGTTTACAACGGCGTGGTGCTCGCGCGGATCAACACGGACATTGCGTTGGCCGAGTTTGAAAACGCCGTGCGCAACCTGGTCAACGACGTCGAAGTGGCCTACTGGGAACTGTACTATCAGTATCGCAGCCTGGACGCGGTGATCGCCGGACGCGACAGCGCGTTGTCCACTTGGCGGAAGATTTACACGCTCTACCGCATCGGCGGCAAGGGCGGCGAGGCGGAGCGCGAAGCGCAGGCCCGCGAACAATACTATCTGTTCCGAAGCACGGCCGAGCAATCGCTCAACAACCTGTACGCCGCCGAGGCGAAGTTGCGTTACATGCTCGGGTTGGCCGCGACCGACGGACGGCTGATTCGCCCGAAGGACGAGCCCACCACGGCCAAAGTGGTTTTCGATTGGTCGAGCGTGCTGAGCGAAGGTCTGGTGCGAAACACCGAGCTGCGCGAAGAGAAATGGATCGTCAAGCGGCGTGAGTTGGAGTTGATCGCCGCCAAGAACTTCTTGTTGCCCCGATTGGACTTGATCGGCCAGTATCGCTGGCTTGGGTTCGGCAACCGGGTCGACGGCACGGGGGCTTGGAACTCGGACACCGTGAATCAAAACACCAACGCCTATCGGACCTTGACCGACGGCAACTACCAGGAATGGCAGTTGGGCTTGCAGGCGAACGTGCCGATCGGGTTCCGCCGCGAATTGGCCGGCGTGCGCAACGCGCAGTTGGCGTTGGCCAAAGAGCGGGTCAAGTTGCAGGAAGGCGAGTTGGAGCTTTCGCATCAGTTGGCCCACGCCGTCCGGCAGGTCGAGGCCGAACACGTGTTGAGCCAGACGAACTTCAACCGGCGCATCGCCGCTCAGCGCGAAGTGGACGCCGTGCAGGCCGCGTATGACAACGACACCGTCACGTTGGACGTGCTGTTGAAGGCCCAACAGAGCCTGGCGCAGGCCGAGAGCGACTACTATCGATCGTTGGTCGATTTCAACAAATCGATTTCGACGGTCCACTACCGCAAGGGGTCGTTGTTGGAGTACAATGGGGTGTACTTGGCCGAAGGGCCGTGGGTGGGCAAGGCGTATTTCGACGCCCGCCGACGGGCCACCGCCCGCGCCGCTTCGACCCCGTTGGATTACGGTTTCACGCAACCGAGAGTCATCAGCCGCGGTCCGATCGAGCAGCGTGCCGGCGGTTTGTTCGAGGACGGCGTTCTCGAACAGTCACAGCCGACCTTGGATCGTTCGAAATCGCAGTCGAAGCCGCAGTCGGAGTCCGAGTTGGTGCCCACGCCCGAGCCGATGACCTCGCCGATCGGCGGGGCGCCGGTCCGAGGCCGAAAGGCCCCGACGATTCGGAGCGACGCGCTTCCGAGCGAGCCGGGTCCGACGGAGACGACTCCGATGGAAACGATTCCGTCCGAGCCGGCGGCGCCGAAGCCCGTGGCCGATCCGCAGGCGTCGACGTTGGGCGGCGGACAGCGTGCGGCGATTCGCATCGTGGACCGAAAGGTTCGCGCGACTGGTTGGACGACGGAGGGAAGCGGGGGCGACGATGAATCTCGAACGAATCCATCGGCTGATTCAGTTGATCGGTCTGTTGCAGGCCGGACGGGGTTATAACGCGGACGCGCTGGCCCAGGCTTGCACGGTTTCCCGCCGCACGATCTTCCGCGATTTGGACTTGCTGCGGTTGTCGGGTCTTCCGCTTGGTTTCGACGAGAAACAGCAGTGTTATCGCATTCCCGGGGCCTGCCTGTTGCCGCCGACCAATTTCACGCCCGAGGAAGCGCTGTCGCTGGTCGTGTTGTGCCACGAACTGGGCGACGAATCGGCGATGCCGTTTTTCGGACCCGCCCGCAGCGCCGCGGTCAAACTGGAGAGCAGTCTGCCGGTGCGGCTCCGCGATCAGTTGCTCAGCGTGACGGGAGTGTTGCACATTCAGCCGCCGCCGGCCAATCGGCTGGTGGGCTGCAAGCCGGTGTACGATCAGTTGCTGGACGCGGTGGCGACGCGGCACAACGTCCGCATCCTCTACGACAGTTTGAAGGACGGCAAACAAATCACGACCCGACTGAGCCCATACCGACTGTTTTTCAGCCGTCGGAGCTGGTACGTGGTGGGGCGTTCGTCGCTGCATCGGTCGAAACGCACGTTTCATCTCGGACGGATTTTGCGATTGGAGACGCTCGACGACCATTTCCAGATTCCGCGCGGTTTTTCGCTCGAACGGTATTTGGGCAACGCCTGGCACATGATTCCCGAAAGCGGGCGGGACCGCGAGGTGGTGGTCCGGTTCAGCCGGTTGGTGGCCAAGAACGTGGCCGAAGTGAGTTGGCACAAAACGCAGCGCGTGGTGTTTCACGACGACGGCACGGCCGATTTTCACGTCACGGTTTCAGGCTTGGGCGAGATCTCGTGGTGGATTCTCGGCTACGGCGACGAGGCCGAGGTGTTGGAACCGCCCGAGTTGCGTCGGATGGTCGCCCAGCGGGCCAAGCGAATGGCGGAGAAGTATCAGGAGGGGTGAAGGACGGGGGACGGGGGGGCGAGGGACGGGGTGGACGTCTGATTTCGTGTTGCACTCATTTCACACATAAACTTACCAAACGAACTAGGAGCCTTTTTCATGCCTTTATGCGTGGTGGGATCGATTGCCTTGGACAGCGTGGAAACCCCGACCGAGCGTCGCGACAACGTGTTGGGCGGGTCGGCCGTGTTCTTTTCCTATGCGGCCAGTTTCTTCACGTCCGTGCGGCTGGCCGGCGTGGTCGGCGACGACTGGCCGGCGGAAAACACCGCCATGCTTCAAGCCCGAGGCATCGACACGGCGGGCCTGCAAATCGTCCCCGGCGGCAAAACCTTTCGCTGGCGCGGCAAGTATCAGGTCAACATGAACGACCGCGAGACGCTCGACCTCCAGTTGAACGTGCTCGAACATTTCGATCCCGTGCTGCCCGAGACGTATCGTCGCTGCAAGTTTCTTTTTTTGGCCAACGGCTCGCCGGTGTTGCAGGCCAAAACGCTCGACCAGTGTCCGGGCGCGTCGCTGGTCGTGGCCGACACGATGGACCATTACATCCGCACCGAGCCCGACGCGTTGCGAGCGCTGTTGAAGCGGGTCGACGGGCTGGTGCTCAACGACAGCGAGGCCCGGCTGCTGACCGGCGACGACAATCTGGTTCGGGCGGGCGACGCCGTGCGTCGGATGGGTCCGAAGTTCGTGGTTCTCAAGAAGGGCGAGCACGGAGCGATCTTTTTCAGCGAGCACGAAATCTACGTGCTGCCGGCCTATCCGACAGCCCGCGTGGTCGATCCGACCGGCGCTGGCGACAGTTTTGCCGGCGGCATGATGGGCTACCTGGCTGAACAGGATTGCTTCGACGCCAAAACCCTCAAGGAAGCGATGGCCTACGGAACGCTGACGGCCAGCTTCACGGTCGAGGATTTCAGTCTCGATCGGCTGCGGCAAATCACGCGCGACGACCTGGATCGCCGGTTGGAAGAATACAGAAAAATGTTAAGCTTCTGACGGCTGCTGCGGCGTCTCCAACGCGAAGACGACCCGATACGCCCGATAGCCCGCGGCAATCTGCTCGGGATAGAGCCGGGCGATCTCGTCGCGCAACTGCTCGATCGAGTCGAAACCGTCGGGCCGTGCGTCGGCGTCGGTCAACTCGGACAATTCGACCGGATCGACCGCAGTGATGCGGATCGGTCCGACGCCGGGGATGTAACTTCGCTGCCCGGCGCGCATCCGGCGGGTTTTCCAAAGTCGGATCGTTTGGGTTTTTTGTCCCGCAAGAATCGCCGGCAGAAATTTTTTCTTGAAGAGCAGCATTTTTCTTGAACCGACTCGGGCGAAAGGAAAATCTCCCTTCCGCCAAAACGGGAGGGGGGAGCCGTTGGACGCCCCCGAGCATAGGGTCTTTGGTTCTTTCTGACAAGACTCTCCGTCTGGCGGGAGCTGCGCGGCGGGTAGTGAAAAAAACGCCTGTGACGGCTGTTCCATCCCCTCGGGGTTTGCCGGTCGGTAATGACCGGTTTTTGCTCAGCGCCGTCGGAATAATCGGTCGATCCGGTACGAGGGGACTATGGGTAGGGCCGGTTGGAAACCAGTCCTGGACGCCCGGGGTCAGTCGGCAATCGGTCCCTCGGGGAACAACGATGGCGCGTAGTTTGCGGATTGTGCCGATTTTGACGGCTTTGGTTCTGTGTCTCGGGACCACCGCCGTGCAGTGCGACGAGCCGGGCCCCGAGCTTGGCGGGTCGACGGCTGCGGCATTGCGCGAGCCCAACCCGCGCGTGGTCGCTCCGTTGCCCGACGCCGCGACGGGGC
Source organism: Thermoguttaceae bacterium (assembly GCA_039698075.1). Taxonomy (GTDB): domain Bacteria; phylum Planctomycetota; class Planctomycetia; order Pirellulales; family Thermoguttaceae; genus JAJFVC01. Next base: position 9,159 of record JBDKTJ010000091.1, read on the forward strand.
GAATTCGTTCGGCGCAACTGGAGCAGGTTGCCCAGCAGGCCGATCGGCAGACGCGGCACGGGTTCGAGTTGGCCGGTCGAGGCGCGTATTTCGCCGCCCGAGCCGAGTTTTTGGGCGCCCTGCGGTTGCTGGCCGAGGCGTTGGACGCCGATCAGAAGACCGATCGGCACGGTCAGGCGTTGTCCGTCGGATGGACGGCGCTCAGCGAGGCCGACGATTTTCTGCCGGACCCGTCGCGGTGTCTTTCGGGCGAGGACGTCGCCGAATTGGCGGCCACGCATTCGACGCCGGTGTTGAAAAACCGCGCGGGCGTCACAGCGCCGATGACCGCGATGCAGACCTATTTGACTTTCGCGCAAGAGCAATTTTCGGCGGCGGTTGAACACGAGGTGGCCGGTTCGATGGCGTTGCACGCGATGGGCAAACTCTACACGACGATGGCGCAGAAACGGGGCTCGATGGCGACCGGCGCCGAATCGAAAGCCGTGGTGTTTTTCCAAGCGTCGCTGCTGGTTTACCCGAGCAATTACATGGCGGCCAACGATCTCGGCGTGCTTTTGGCCCGAGGCGGCCGCTCGCTCGACGCCCGGACGGTGCTCCAACGCAGCCTTGCGATTCATCCGCAATCGACCGGTTGGCACAATCTGGCCGTCGTGCACCGTCAGCTTGGCGAGTTCGCCTTGGCCGAGCAGGCCGAGTCGCTGGCGTTCCAATGGCGTCAGGCGGAGTCGGCCGAATCGGGCGCGGCGGCCGATCGGGCGCAATGGCTCGACCCGCGAAGTTTTGCCCAAGCCTCGGCGGATCCGACGGGGATGGCGGCCGTGCCGGTGCGATCGCCGGCCGTGCAAAGTGCGACGGCGTCCGGTCAGCCGGAGGGGGCGGGTCGGCAGCCGGCGGCGACTCCCGCCGCGGCGCAACGTCAACGCTGGGCGCCTGGATATCAACGATAACGACGATCCACAAAAAACCAATTCGTTCGGATCAACATGTTTTGGACAAGCCACGATTTTCGTGATTCCGCGTTGCGGGCCGTTCGACGCCAACCGAGCAAAGGGCGATTCGCCTTGCTGGCGTCGGCGGCGCTGACGGCGACGTTGGGCCTCTGGGTCTTGGAATCACGAGATGGGGTCGCTCCGAAGGGCGCAGCCACTCCGGCCGGATTACGCCATGCCGATCCCGGTTCGGCGCGCGTTTTCTTGAAAACCCCGGAGGAGCGACAAGAAATTCTCCTGTGCCAGGCGCTGGGGCCGGCCGCGCCGTGCGACATTCGCGGAGTCGACGGCTCCACGTGCAATTGTCGCCGGCGCGGATGGGAGGAGATGCGGGCGGTGGCGTGGCAGGCCTACGCCCAGGGCGAGTACGTCGGCCACGCCCGATTGGCCCACGTGCCCGAGTACCGGCTGCGCGTCGACGATCGGATCGACATGACCTACCGTCTGACGCGCGAGGAGACCTCGACGCCTTACCGGCTTAACGTGGGCGATGAAATCCGCGTCGAGTCGTTCAGCGATGCGGAGTTGAACCGCGATCTGCTGATTCAGCCGGACGGCACGATCACGCTGCGGCTTTTGGGCCAAGTTCATGCGACCGGACGGACGGTCACGCAACTGCGCGACGCGCTCGAAGAACGCTACAAAAAATATTACAAAATCCCGGCCATCACGGTCACGCCGCTGCGGGTCAACACGAAGCTGGAAGACCTTCGGGCGACGATCGACCGCCGGGCCGGCATCGGCGGACAAAGCCAGTCGGTCCGCATTACGCCCGAGGGAACCGTCGCGTTGCCAGGCATCGGGTCGGTGCAGGCCCAAGGCTTGACGCTGCCCGAGCTGCAAAGTGAATTGAACGAGTGCTACCGCCAGTTGGTCGAAGGAATCCAAGTGATTCCGATCCTGACGGAGCGGGCGCCGCGTTACGTTTACGTGCTGGGCGAAGTGAACACGCCCGGCCGTTTTGAATTGACCGGTCCGACCACCGCATTGCAGGCGATCAGCATGGCCGGCAGTTGGCGCGTCGGGGCCAATCTGCGGCAGATCGTCGTGTTCCGCCGCGGCGACGATTGGCGGCTGCTGGCCACGATGATCGACTTGCAGGCCGCGCTGCTGGGCAATCAGTCCAACCCGGCCGGCGAAATCTGGATCGACGATTCCGACGTCGTCATCGTGCCGAAGAGCAAGATTCTGCTGGCCGACGACTTCATCGAC
>JBDKTJ010000092.1:0-7981 GCA_039698075.1 Thermoguttaceae bacterium
GATGATCGACTTGCAGGCCGCGCTGCTGGGCAATCAGTCCAACCCGGCCGGCGAAATCTGGATCGACGATTCCGACGTCGTCATCGTGCCGAAGAGCAAGATTCTGCTGGCCGACGACTTCATCGACATGGTCTTCACGCGAGGCATCTACGGCGTGTTTCCGCTGACCTCGCAGATCAGCTTCGTGAAGCTCAGCAGCCTTTAGAGTAGATTCACGATAGGAGCGATTTCTCTCGGGAAAACATGCCCACGACAAGCGTGGGCATGGCACCCAGCGTGGAATGGCGTCCAACGCCCAGCTAGATCGCACTAGAAAATGCGTGAAGCTCGGTCCGCTCAGTCGGCGCGAGACGATTTCAGCGCTTCGGAAAACGCCGCAAAAACCTCGGGCGTGAAGAGCACGAAGCGGACCAACTCGGGATTGGCTTGTTCACGCTGAAATGCCAACACCGTTTCGACGGCGACCCGGGCGGCTTGATCCCGCGGATAGCGATAGGCTCCGGCGCTCAAGGCTGGCATCGCCACGGTGCGGCAATCGTGCTCGGCGGCCAACTCCAGGCAGCGTCGATACGCTCCGGCCAGCAGTTCCGGCTCGCCGTGACGGCCGTCGCGCCAGACGGGTCCGACCGCATGAATCACGCAACGAGCCGCGAGTCGGCCCGCGGTGGATAGGACGGCCGAGCCCGTCGGGCAACCGTCGGGATAGCGGGCTTCGGTGTCCCGCATGATTTCGGGTCCGCCGCGACGATGGATCGCCCCGTCCACGCCGCCTCCGCCGGCCAAGCGACTGTTGGCCGCGTTGACGATCGCGTCGACCTGTTGGAGCGTGATGTCGCCTTGGACCAGCTCGATCATGGGGCGGTTTGGATCGACTTCAACGCCTTGTCGACGGCGGCTCGGACCAACGGATCCTGATCGTTCGCCAGTTTTTGCAAGGCGGGCACGGCGGATTTGGCCGCGGCGCCCAACCGGCCGATCGCTTCGACCGCGCCGCGACGGGCCAACGCCGAACGATCGGCGGCCAATCCGGCCGTGAGCGTCGGCAACGTTTGAGCGGCCAGTTCGGGCGAGGCCGGTTCGATTTGGACCAATGCCCAAGCGACGGTCAACGCCAGGTCGCGATCCTCGCCGGCGAGCAGCGCCGTCAGCGTGGGCACGGCCGGCTTGGCGTCGGGACCGATCCGGCCCAACGCGAAGGCGATCACGCCGGCGTCGGGGTTTTTGCCGCCGCGCATCGCCGCCGTCAGCGTAGGCACGGCCGCTTTCGCGCCGGGCCCGATGTTGGCCAACGCCAAAATGGCCGCCTGAGCGACGCGATCATTTTTGTCGGTCACCAGTCGAGCGAGCGCTTCGGTGGCCGGCGCCGCCGCGGGCCCGTATTGGCCCAGCAGGTAGGCGACGTGATGGCGAAGTTTTTCGTACTTCAAGGCCTCGATCAGTTGCGGAGTGGCCACGGGCCCGAGCGAGGCCAACGCGTCCAACGCATGAAAGACCGCCGTCTCGTCGGCGTTTTGGAACGCCTTTTCCCAAAGGGGCAACGTGATCTCCGGGGCGGGCGGCAACGACGCCAACGCGCGGGCCGCCGCAACGCGAGCCAACGGATTCGGGTCTTTCAACCGGTCGATCAACCGTTCGGTGGCCAAACGACGCAAGTCTTTGTCCTCGGGATGAACGCGGGCGAGCGCCCAAAGACTGGTTGTGCTGAGCAGCATGTCGTCGCTCTTGGCGTTCGCTCGGATCACGGCGTCGGCGTCGGCCGGAATCAGGCCGATCCGGCCCAAGGCGAACGTAGCCGCGCCGGCGGTGTTTGGGTCCTTAAGGGCCTCGGCGATTTGCGGGGCGGCGCTGGCCGAGGCTTGCTCGATGGCCGCCAACGCCAGAAGCGCCTCGCGACGGATTTCCGGATGCGAATCCTTGAGTTTCGCGGTCAAAGCGGGCACGGCGTCCTTGGCGACCGGTCCCATCTCGCGCAGCGCCACGCAAGCCCAATAGGCGGTTTTTTCGTTGTCGAGGATTTGAATCAGTCCGGGCACGGCCCGCTCGCCCGACTCGGCGATGGCGTGCAGGATGCGGATCCGAACGCCGGGGTCGGCGTCTTCGAGGACCTTGACGCCCAGCGGCATCGGCACGTCGGAGCCCGGATGAATTCGCATCGCGGCGTCGACGGCCTGTCGTCGCACGTCGGCTTCGGGATCCTTGAGCAGTTCGAGCAGCGAGGGAATCGCCGCGCCGGCCGCCGGACCGATCTGACCGAGCGTCCAGGCCGCGTGGGCCCGAATCTTGGGCGACGGATCTTTCAATTGCCCGACGAGCGGCGTCACGGCGGACGCGGCGCCCTGGCCGAGCGATCCGAGTTGTTCGATGGCGTTCAACCGAGTCGACTCGTCGGCCGATTTCAACGCGGCCGTCAAGGACTCGACGGTGGGTTCGGCGGCTTGCAAGGCCGCGGCCGTCAGCAAAAGCCCCAACCCGATGACGCTCATGAAGGCCGTCTTTTTCAAGCTCATGCCTAGACTCCTCTTATCCTAAAATTGTTTTTTCTTTCGTAAGGCGTCCTATCCGTCGCGTTGCAATCATTCGACTTCCGTCTTCAGCGCGACGTAGCTGAGACTTTGCAGGAAGGTTCGTCCGGCGACGTATTGTTGCGGCGGGACTTCGCGAACTTGCGACTTCAACGACGCGAACATGTCTTCGAGCGCCTGCCGGACTTTTTGTTGATCGGAAATGTTGAGACCGCCGAGGCGGGCCCGGTCGGCGAACAGTTGATCGACTTCGGCCCGCTGCGCGTCGAATTGGGATTGCTGCAAGACGCTCGGCCAGGTGAGCTGGCCGGTGACGGGGTCCAACTGCGAGACGGCCAGCGGTTTCGGGGCGCCGTCGCGGGCCATGCGGGCCAACTGCTCCATGGTCGGCGTGGGGGCTCGTTCGGCCTGACGCGCGGCGCGGTTGGTCGCGCGCATTTCGAAGTAGGTGTTGGTCCAAGCCTGGCGGTTTTGGATTTCGTTGCGTTGGGCCTGCGTCATGTTGACCGCCGCGGCCGACGTGGCCAGATTGTAATCGCCTGCCGCGCTGATGACGCTGGCCATTCCGTTTAGCGAGTTGCCGGCCGCGGTGCCGCCGCCCATCGAGTAGCCGGGCCATCCGCCGTAGGCCGCCACCGTGGACGGCGACGGCACGACCGGTCGGTAACCAGTTTCCGACGGATCGAAAGGCCTCGTCTGCGCCAGGGCGACGAGCGGAAACGCGGAGAGGATGAGGAGGGTCCAAAATCGGTTCATCGGTATTGCTCCTGCGGAAGAGATCTCCGACCGGGTTTTTTGGTTTTTCTCTGGATGGTCGCACGTCGGCCGTCCGACGGACGAATCAACCGGCTCAAGTATACCACAAGTGGCGCGAGGACACCCGTCCCCCCCGGGTTCCTGTAAAAATATTTTGTTTAGATCTCGCAGAACTCCTAGACGCCCTAAAACGGTGGTGTTGACGCGGCGGCGAGCACTCCTTTTGTGGGGTATGTGTGGTTGTCCTCCGTTGACGGCGTTGGCCTGCTCTGCTAGGCTACTAGATTCACCGCCTCGAACGGTCCGAGGTGGTGTTGAGGACTTATTTCAGACCGAACAGAGCGGACCTAACGCCGGATGCCCTGCATAGCGGGGACGAAGCCGGTGTGCCTTGGTGAAGGAGCTTTTGCTTGGCTACGGTTTTAGTAAAGGATTTGATTGAGGCGGGAGTTCATTTTGGTCACCGTGCGAGCCGCTGGAATCCGAAGATGCGGCCGTACATCTATGCCCGACGGAATTTAATCCACATCATCGACGTCCGCGAGACGATTCGCGGATTGTTGCGGGCGCGGAAATATCTGCAACGGGTCGCGGCCCAAGGAAGCCTCGTGCTGATGGTCGGCACGAAGCGTCAGGCGTGCGACGTAACCGAACAGCAAGGGCTGCGTTGCGGGATGCCCTACGTGAGCGACCGCTGGCTTGGCGGCACGCTGACCAACTTCCGCACGATCCGCAGCCGGTTGACGCGGCTTGAAGAGCTGGAATCGCTGCGCAACTCGGATCAACTGTCGACGTACTCGAAAAAGATGCAGTCGGCGTTGAATCGCGAATATCGAAAGATGTATCGCAACTTGAACGGCATCCGGACGATGAACCGTCTGCCCGAGTGCCTGCTGATCATCGACCCGCGGAAGGAAAAGAACGCGATCGGCGAAGCCCGCAAATTGGGCATCACGACCGTCGCGTTGATCGACACCGACTGTGATCCGGACATGGTCGATTTGGCCATTCCGGGCAACGACGACAGCATTCGTTCGATCGAGTTGATCGTGACGTTGCTGGCCGACGCGATCGTGGCGGGCAAGGCCGCGAGCGGCGCGTTGAAGCAAGAGCAGGCGGAAGGGGCGGTCGTCGGCGCTTAGACGATCGCATTTCTCGTCGAACCGTTGCGACCGGCGGGTTCCGAGGAATCGTCGCGGCGTTGCGGCCGCGCGAGAACGCCGTTTCGGGGTTTTCCCACCTCAATTCAATCTAGAAAATAAAAAATTCGGAGGATATCAAAACATGGCGGAAATCACAGCGGCCGACGTCCGAGCGCTGCGCGAGCGGACCGGATTGCCCATGATGGACTGCAAAAAAGCCTTGCAAGAGGCGGGCGGCGACGCCGACAAGGCGGTCGAATTGTTGCGCAAAGCCGGCGCAAAGACGATGGAAAAACGATCTGGGCGGGCCACCACGGCCGGTCGGATCGCGGTGTACGTCTCGCCGGACGCCACCTGCGGGACGATGATCGACCTGCGTTGCGAGAGTGCGCCGGTGGCCGGCAACGAGCAATTCATTCAGTTGGCCAACGACATGGCCGAGCAGTTGGCCACGGGACCCGGCGCCGCGTCGCCCGAGGCCTTGCTGGCTCAACCGTCGCCGAGCAAATCCGCTCCGACGCTTCAGCAGCAGTTCGACGAGTTGAACAATCGGATTCGCGAAGTCTTTAAGCTCGAACGGATCGTGCGGATCGACGGTCGCTGCGGCGGCTATGGGCATCACAACGGCACGACGGGCGTGCTGCTGCGTTTCGACGGGGGCAACGCCGAGGCGGCCAAGGACATTTGCATGCACGTGGCGGCGATGCGGCCGGCCGTCCTGCAAAAGGAAGAGCTCGATCCGGCGGTCGTGGCCAAGGAACGTGAGATTTTGAGCGAGGCCGCCCGACGCGAAGGCAAGCCCGAAAAAATCATCGAGAAAATGGTCGAGGGCCGGCTGCGAAACTTTTACGCCGAGTGCTGTCTGGCCGAGCAGCCGTTCGTGAAGGACGACAAGCGCACGGTCGGACAGGTGGCCAAAGACGCCGGCATGAAACTGGTTCAGTTCGTCCGTTGGGAGTTGCCCAAGGAGTGATTTTTCGATCATGGCCGATTCATCGCAAACGGATGCGGCGCCGAAGTATCGCCGCGTGGTGTTGAAAATCTCCGGCGAGGGATTCGTGCATCCGGGCGAGCGGGGCATCGCCATGGACGCCGTCTTGCACATCGCTCGGCAGACGTACCATGCGGCGCAGCACGGCGTGCAGATCGCCATCGTCATCGGCGGCGGCAACATTCTGCGCGGCGCGCAGTTTTCGTCCGGCAACTCGTGCGTTCACGAGGCGACGGCCCATTACATGGGCATGTTGGCCACCGTGATCAACGGGCTGGCGTTGCAGGACGCCCTGGAATCGCTCGGTTGCGATACGCGGCTGATGACGGCGATTCGCACCGACGGCGTGGCCGAGCCGTACATCCGTCGTCGGGCGCGGCGGCATTTGGAAAAGGGCCGCATCGTGATTCTGGCCGGCGGCACCGGCAGCCCTTTCGTCACGACCGACACGGCGGCCGCTCAGCGGGCGTTGGAGCTCGAGGCCGAGGTGCTGTTGAAAGCCACGCGCGTGGACGGCGTGTTCAGCGACGATCCGGAAAAGAATCCGCACGCGGTGCTTTACAGCGAATTGAGCTACGACGACGTCCGCCGCCAAAATCTGCGCGTGATGGACCACGAGGCCATTACGAAGTGCAACGAATACGAAATGCCGATCTTGGTGTTCAACTTCCGCAAGGACGGCAACATCGAGGACGCGGTGCTCGGTCAGCGCGTCGGCACGTTGATTCATGAATAGAGTGGCCAGTGGCCGGTGGTCCGTGGCCAGTGGGACGCGGTTGCTGATCGACGGCTGGTGGCCCCAAAAAACACAAAAAGAAAGTCGCGGTCGACCGACCACGAAGCCGAACTTTCGACATTGGACCCGTTTTGCGGTTTACTGGCCACAGATCACTGGCCACAGATGCTATGACTACTGAAGAAATTCTGCTCGACGTTGAAGAACGCATGGAGAAGGCGGTTCGCAAGCTCAAAAGCGATCTGGCCGGCATTCGCACCGGTCGGGCGAACCCCGGGCTGGTCGATTCGCTGCGGGTCGAAGTCTATGGTTCCGCGGTGCCGATCAAGCAGATCGCATCGGTCGGGGCGCCCGAGCCGAATCAGATTGTCATTCGCCCCTACGACCCCGGCACGCTGAAGGACATCGAGAAGGCGATCCAAACGAGCGATCTCGGGTTCAATCCGCAGAACGACGGCCGGCTGATTCGGCTGAACGTGCCTCCGTTGTCGACCGAGGTGCGCCGCAAGATGGTCAACCGCGTGAAGGAGTTGGCCGAAGAGACCAAGGTGGCCGTGCGCAACATCCGCCGCGACGGCAACAAGCAGGCCGACCAGGGCGAGAAGGACAAGGATTTTTCGGAAGACGACCGCGATCAGGCGAAGGAAGAAATCCAAGAGCTGACGAAGACCTATGAAAACCAGGCCACGGAGTTGGCCAAGGTCCGCGAAAAAGAGGTGATGGAGGAGTAGTCGCGCGGGCGGCGAGCGGCGACCACGCGATACGCGAAATGCACGAAGGCGTCGACCCGGTCTCGTGTCTTTCGCGTCTTTCGTGGTTTCCTTGGGAACAAGAAAAACCCATCGCCGTCGAGGCGGACATGCAGGCGTTTTTCTTCATCGCCGTTGCCGCGGTCATCCTCGTCGTGGTGATCTGCGGCCAAATTCAAGCCGCCAAGCGCAAAAAAGAATTGTGCCTTTGGGCCGCGCGGCTGGGGATGTCCTTTTCTGAGACGAGGGACTCTTCGTTCGACGATCGCTATCCGTTTTCGTGCCTGACGAAGGGCGACGACCGCTACGCCCAAAATATCTGCCGGGGCCGACTCCACGATCGCGACGCGACGACGTTCGACTATCACTACGAAACGCACAGCACCGATGGGAAAGGCCATCGGACGACCTATCACCATTGGTTTTCGGCGGTGATGTTTTCGACCCAGTGGTCGCTCAAACCGCTTTCGATCCGGACGGAGAACTTGTTCGATAAGATCGGGGCGTTTTTCGGGCTCGAGGACATCAATTTCGAGTCGGCCGAGTTCAGCCGCGAGTTTTGCGTCGCCTCGCCCGATCGCCGCTGGGCGTTCGACGTGCTGCATCAGGAGACGATGGAGTTTTTGCTGGCCTCGCCGCGATTTACGTTGGAGATGGGCGGACCGCATGTGATCGCCTATCGAGAGAATACTTTTTCGGTTGCCGATTTCGAGGCGGCGGCCAACCTGCTCGCCGGTCTGTTGGATCGGATCCCTAAAACCGTTCTTGAAGAAGCGAAAGGAACCAACTAATGGATCCCAGCGTCGTGGTTTTGATCGTCGTGATCGGCATTCCGCTGTTGATCGCGATTTGGGTCATGGTGACGTACAACGGCCTGGTGCGGCTCCGCAATTTCTGCGACGAGGCGTGGGCCGACATCGAGACGGAGCTGAAACGCCGCTACGACCTGATTCCCAATCTGGTCAACACGGTGAAAGGCTACGCGACGCACGAAAAAGACGTGTTCGAGCGGGTGATTCAGGCCCGAAACACGGCGGCGGCCAATCACGGGTCGCCGGTCTCGCAGGCCAAGGATGAAAACGTGC
>JBDKTJ010000093.1:0-2358 GCA_039698075.1 Thermoguttaceae bacterium
GGTGCACGGCAAAAACCATGGCGACGAAGGCCGAGGGCCACAACGCGCCGGTCATCCGTCGGAACACCAAAAACAGCAGCACGGCGTTCGCGGCGTGCAGCAGCACGTTGGTCAGATGGTGTCCCCAAGGCCGCAGACCGTACAACTGGCAGTCCACCATGTGCGACAACCACGTGATCGGATGCCAGTTCGACGAATGGAAGGCCGTGAACGCCCACGCCGTTCCCGGCAGGCTCAATCCGCGTTGCACCATTGGGTTTTCGCAAATGTAAGGCGGATCGTCGATGTTGACGAACTTGTGGCCCAGTGTTTGTCCAAAAACCAGAAAGACGGCCAACGCCAAAGCGCCGCAGATCGCCGGTGCGAGCCAACGCCTCGTCGCAGAGGACGCCGGCGGGACGGCGACGGGCTCGGAGGGGACGCTCGAACGGTTTTTCTTTTTTTTCGACATCGTTATGATCCTCGCGACGGCGCCGGTTCGCGATAGGTTTTGCCTGCTTGGTAGAGTTTCAGTCGTTCGCGCATCGGCGGAATTTTCGCCGTGTCGCGCTGGCGTTCAGCCGCGGTGATGGCCTGTTGTTGCACCGTGACGGCTTCCGGGAATCGATCCGACGCGGCCATCGCCGCCGCCAAAACGTCGAGCCATTGAGCCGGCGGCGGCGAGGACGATTGCACCAGTCGTTGGGCCAATGCGACGGCCTCGGGTCCGTTGCGCAACGAATCGTCCGGCGAAGTGGCCAGCGTCCAAGCCAATTGACCCAAGCTGGCGGTCAGGTCGGGCTGCAGTCGGAGCGCTTCTCGCCATTGTAGGACAGCCTCCGCAGTGCGACCCAGTTGCTGAAACGCCGTGCCGAGGTTGTTTCGAGCATCGGCCAGGTTGGGCTTCAGCGCGAGCGCCTTTTGATATTCGTCGATGGCCTGGTTCAACTGATGTTGTGCGGCCATTGCGTTGGCCAGATTGTAATGGGCGTCGACGTAGCCGGGCGAGATTTTCAACGCCTTGTGGTATTCGGCCGTGGCTTCATCCCATTTTCCGCGTTCGGCCAACGCCGCGCCGAGATTGACGTGCGCCTCGGGCAGCTCGGGTTTGAGGGCCAACGCCTTGCGATACAGCGAGACGGCCTCGTCCCAACGGCCCCGATCGGCGGCGACATTGCCTAGCCCGACATACGCCTCACCATAATGTGGATCCGCCTGCAACGCCTTTTCGTATTGATTCGCGGCTTCATTCAGTTGTCCCCGGTCGGCCAACGCGGCGCCGAAATTGCCCAGGGCCATGGTCAATCGCGGCGAGATGGCCAACGCTTTTTGGTATTGGGCGATCGCCTCGTCGTTGCGCCCACGGTCGGCCAGCGACAGACCGAGATTGTTATGGGCCACAGCATTGTCATTCGTGCAGTTCAGTGCCCGGGTCCAGAGCGACTCGTTGTCGCGCCAACAGGACGTCTGATGCCAAGCGCAACCCATCATCGCCAGCAGCGCCAACGTGGCGGCGATTTCGCAGGTCGATCGCCAACGCGGCCGCACGGCGACCCCTTGGGCCAGGGACCAGCTTACGGCCATCGCAAGACCGACCTGCGGCAGATACGTGTAGCGGTCGGCCATGGCTTGCGAGCCGACCTGCACCAGTCCAACGACGGGGACCATCATGCCGAGATACCAGAACCAGCCGACCAACCCATACGGACATCGCCGCCGCGCGAGCAACACGGCCGCGGAGATCGCCGTCAACAGCAGCAAGGCCGACAACGTTTTCCAAACGGGCAGCCCGGTGACCGGATAGGGGTAAAAAACGGCCAGATCCGTTGGAATGAAGAAATAACGCAGATAGGCCACGTAGGCGACCAGGGCGTTGGCCAGCCGTGTCCCAAACGGAATCATCTCGAACGGGGCCACGGCCGATCCCTGGGCCCAGGGCGTCACGAGGCACGAGACGGCGGACAGGGCGATCAGCGGCAGCTTTTCGAGCAGCAATGTGGTCAGTGAACGGTGGTCGGTGGCCACTCGGTTCAGCGGCCAGTAGTCCAACAGTAAGAGCACAAACGGCAGCGTGACCAACATCGGTTTGGCCATCAACCCCAAGGCGAACAACGCGACGACCGTCAGATAGCGTCGCCAGGAAAACCGATGCTGTGCGTAGCTGGCGTAGGCCCACAGCGTGAGAAAGAAAAACAGGCCGCACAACAGGTCTTTGCGTTCGGAGACCCAGGCGACCGATTCGGCGCGGAGCGGGTGCACGGCAAAAACCATGGCGACGAAGGCCGAGGGCCACAACGCGCCGGTCATCCGTCGGAACACCAAAAACAGCAGCACGGCGTTCGCGGCGTGCAGCAGCACGTTGGTCAGATGGTGTCCCCA
>JBDKTJ010000094.1:0-4690 GCA_039698075.1 Thermoguttaceae bacterium
GGGACAATTTCCATCCGACCCCATTTTGCATAGCCGTTTGGACCCGCCCAAGACAAATGCAGACCGTCGTGCCAGGGATACACCAAAAACGGCAAAAAACCCAACGCGATCGGATCCGCCGCCGCGATGTCGTGCTGTTGAAACCGACCGGCCAATCCCTGGTCCTCACCGTTGTCGATCGCCGGATATCCGCCGACCTGCTCGAACGCATCGCGGCGATACGCCCAGCCGGAGTGAAACAACCCGCCGGTCTGATGTTGTCGCAGCGTGCCGTCGGGCCGTGGATGCAGCACGACGCTGGGCCGCGACCAAGCCGACTGCCGCAACGCCGCCACGGACGCTCGCAACGCCCAGGGCATGTAGAGATCGTCGTCGTCCCACACGGCCAGCAGTTCGACGTCGGGCCCAACGAGCCTCGCGGCGGCGTTTCGCTTTTCGCCGAGCGTCGAATACCGCCGTGAGACCGAGATCAGCCGCCATTGCGGACTTTCGACTGAACAATACTGACCGGCGTCGTCCAAAATCACCAGTTCGCGCGGCGCGTAGTCTTGCCGCTCGAAGCAGCGAATCATTCGCCCCAACGATCGCGGCCGATTGTAGGTGACGCAAACCACGGCAATTTTCATGGGCATCTCACAAAACCGTCAACCTGGGTGAGCGAACGGTTTTCTCCAAACCTGCCAACAGACATTTCCACTGGCTCCAAAGCGTCTGCGGCTCGGCCAGTTCGGTTTCCAACGCCGCTCGGGCCTGCACGACGATGGCCTGTCGATACGGTTCGTCACGCGTAAGCCGAGCGATGTGCTCAACCGCCTCGTCATCCGTCTCGCACAAGAAACCGGTCTGGCCGTGACGAATCATTTCCTTCCAGCCGCCCTTGCGATCGACAACCAAAGGGACGCCGGCGGCCATCGCCTCCAGTCCGACGCGCGGCCAGTTTTCGACGGCGCTGCCGCCCAATGGAACCAGGCAATGGAGCTTGCTCAAAAACTGCGGCGCGGTCTCAACGCCGGCCGTCAGACATTCGGCCCATCGCGGCGGGCGTCCCACCCGGGCCTGCGTCGCATGGCTCCAGCCCATCACCCGGGCGGCCATCGGCGGCGGCGTTCGACCGTAGACCGCCCAGGTGCGCGGCGAAAATTTCTCCGGAGCCGGACGACTCAATCGCCCCACGACAAACGGCGTACCCGGCGCATGACGTCGCGGCAGGAACGGAAATTCGGTCGGATCGAACGCCCCGTGAATCACGATTCCTTGCGACGCCCGATACCCATATTTTGCGAGCTGCCCGGAAAGCTGACTGCGCTGATGGCAACTTTGAAACACGTAGCGATCGAAAACTCCGCAGCGTCGATAATGGAGGCGTTCTTCGGGGAACAGCCAATTCATGCAATTGAGCCAAATCACTCGGCACCCCAGCGACCGAAACCGCTCGGCCGCAGCCAAAAATCGCGTGTTGCAGAACGACGTCACGACGCCGCCGGCCAGACTAGGCACGTTTTGCAGATCGTCGGGATTGCTTTCCACGGTCCGACAACCGATCGAATCGAGTCGCTCGCGCCAGACGGGATCGGCCCGCCAAGTGGGAATCAACACGACCTCGACGCCGAACCGCCGCCAAAGTTTGACCGTATGCCAGAGTTCCGTGTTCGCGCCGCCGACGTCGTTCGGATAGCCGCTGACAAACAGCGGGCGAGAAAGGTTCGCAAGTGAAGAGTGCCTCATGGAGAAAGACTCCGCCGCAGCGAGGGCCCGCACGCCACCTTCCTCACGCCCCTCGTCCCTCGCCCCCCGCCCCTTATTCCTCATATTTCAGCAACGTCCCAAAATCGCAGGCCCGATAAATGAAGTGATTACTCTGTGCGACGCTGTGCAGACGGTCCCAATTGGCCGAACCGATGGGGGTAGGCCGATACTGATGGTTCCAACCCGCCGCGACGCCGGGAATCAGCAACCTCGCGGTTCTCTCGCGGAAGATGTATTCCAACCGCCACGCGAACTCAACGTCGTCGGCGTCGGAGATGCGTAAAAACTCGTGTTCGGCCGCGGCGCCGTCGAACATCAACGTGCCGGCCGCCGCGCCGAGAAATTTCGCGTCGTTCACGGTTCCCGTCGCTGCGCGAATGGCCGTCCATGGCGGACGCACGACGCGACGCCACGTCAAACGGTGCTCGACGATCGGGATGCGAATCGCCCCGATCGCCTCGACCGGCACCTCAGCGGATGGTTCATCCTCCCACTGCAAATCGTCGCCCCGCAGCGAGATCGTTTCCCAGCCGCGCCGCATCCGATACGCCAAGAACGTCCCCTCGACCGCCGCGGGCAGATCGTCGCGGTCGGCTGTGGCCAACAGTTCGTAATCGACCGTCACCTTGGCGAATCCCCGGTACGCGTTCAGCCCCTCGGTCAGGTCGGACAACGCCTGCGGAACCACATCGTCGCCGAACGCTTCGACCTGGGCGCGCATCGCCACAACATTCGCCGTGCCGGGATAATTGGCCCGACGGCGTCCGCCGAACTCGTAGCCGTCGCCCAACAGTTCTTCGACCATCGCCGCGCGATCATCCCACGCGCACACCAGGCGGCGTTGGGCTTGCACGCCGTCGGGCCCATAGTTCTCGGTCGGCGATCCGGCAAGTTCTTTGAAGGCAATGGACATGGGAGGAATCCGAAGAGGTTATGGAAAAAGCGCCGGAGCCGTTCGCAAACGAATGGTTTGATCCCATCGCCATCACGTGCCCGACCCGGAACTCGAATCCGACGCGGAAAGCGTTCCAACCACCGCAATCGAGTACGTCACGTCGCCTCCGGAGGCGGTCAACCGCAAGTTGCGACTGGCGGAGTCGACCGCCCAACCGCTTTGGCGATTGCTCAGCAACATCACGCTGTCGGCAGGCACCAACACCCCATCGCTTTCGCCGCCCAACGGCGCCGACCAGGGATCGTCCTCGGCGCCGCCGACTCGTAAGTCACCGCCGTCCGTGCTTTCGTTGACCAACAACACGGCTTTGATGGCGGCGAACGCGGTCGAAAGGCTGACGCCGAGGACCATTCTGGCCAAGTTGGTCAGGTCGTAGTCGATCGACTCGCCCAGCGGGAGCGTCTGCTGCTCGACATGCCACGCCGCTTCGGCCTGATTGTCGCCGCTGCCGTCGGACAGGCTTTTGGCGTAATCGAGCCGGTCGTTGTCGCGGACGCCCTGGTTCCAATCCCAGCCGAGCGACGCCTTGATTTGCGACTTGAAGGACATGCTATACCCCCGAAGCCAAGTAGACGGTGCACTGAAAGTCGACGATCATTTCCCAAACGCCGTCGTCGCGTTGCTGCTCGCAGTCGTTGACCCGACGCATGTTTTGGACCTGGTCGCCGTCGTCCAGGCTGAAGGTCGTGCGATCGAACGTTTTTTTGATCTGATGGACAATCTGCGCGGCCGCATCGTGGTTGGCATGAAGAACGCGAATTCGCAACACGACCACGTCAATCGCCGACCCGTCGCTCTGGTAGGAATCAGGCTTGTCGCTTTGCTTGAGGATCGAGGCCAGCGGGGGCGAGGCGTCGCAACACGCGCCGGTGAACAATCGGGCGGCCGGAAGCACGGCGTTCAACGCGGTTGAGGCGGCCCAACGTTCGTGGATCTTCGCCATCAAGTTCATCGCGACACCTCCACCTCGATCGTCTGCAATTCGCCGAGCCGTTCCGCGCCGCTTGTACTTTTGATGGCGTACAGCGTCCCATCGGACCCGCGGATGCGGCATGTCTGATCCAGCTCGAGCTCTTCTTCAACGAAAATGCGATAACTGGCAACCACGCCGCGGGCGGATTCGTCCGCGACGATCGTCGTTTTAATCGGCTGAATTCGCGCTCGCACCCCGGATCGCCAAAGACGCCATACCGGTTCGGCGGCGCCGCATGAACTCTTGACGTACGCGGCCTTCAAGACGCTGATCGTGTCGTCCAGTCCGAAGACGACGGCGATGTTTCGGGCGGCGCATCGCCATCGGGCGACGAGCGTGTTCCGCTTGACTTCCAAGATCGTCCAACGCTGGCTGTCGCCGTCGACCATCACATCGCCCAGTCGCGGCGCCTCGGGCAGTTCGGCGACCGGCAGATGCCACGTCACATCGGCTGCGACCAGCCGCCCTCCGCTTGGCGCCTGCCTGCGAACGTCGCTGTTGGACCCGATCACGCCTTCCGCGACCGTCATCGTCCGTCGCAACGCATGAGCGATCGTCTCGCTAGCGCCGCTGCGACGCAACAACGTGACGGATTCCCACCCGTCGGCCACGGCGACAAGATCATTTTTTGGATCAAAGGTTGCCATTATTGAACTCTAGGTAACTAATGAACCGTTCCATACTCATGAACCTAGGCAAACTCGGCTGTTTCAGACGTGTTTGCCGGCAGAAAATCGCTCAATGACAACCTAGACATCAAGAGGTGTATCCTTGCGATCGCACTTCTACGGGCGAGGCGTCTGCCAGGCGTTCGTTGCACCAATCGACGGTTCGCTGGAGCTGCGTCAGGTAGTCGCCCCAGGCGACCAACTGACCGTCGATCTGGTATGTGGGTTTCGGCTGCGCGGTGATTTCCGCGATCCGCGCGAGCGTTTGACTCTTGATCGCGGCGATAGTTTCCATGTCGCTCATCGGACGTTCACCCTGAATCGGAGGAGGACGCGTTCTCCCAAAGT
>JBDKTJ010000095.1:0-2016 GCA_039698075.1 Thermoguttaceae bacterium
TTGTGCGCAATTTAGGGAAAATGGGTGCCATGCCCACGCTTGTCGTGGGCATGAAGAGACGGCAAACATGCTTGCTGTCTCGCTGCGCTCGCTTAGCAAGCATGGCACCCATAAATCACTATTTGTGTGAGACACTACAGTAGAAGAAAAAGTCGTCTCGCGGAATCGCCCTACGCGATTACAAACCGGCCGACTCCATCGGCTCGACGATTTCCGCCGCAAGAAGAATCAACGTTTCGTATTCCTCTTTTTCCGACGGTCGGTTCTTCTTTTCAACAAAACGCGATTGTACCAAGCCATGGACCATTTGGGTCTCGCCCGGCCGGAGTTTTAGTTGCGTCTCGCACGTTCGCCATCGTAGGCCGGGAACCGTTTCGCCGGCGATTTGAACCGGATGGGCCTTGTCCAAATCGCTCACCTCGATGTGGCATTTCACCTGGATCGTCCGGTCCTTTTGAACGACGGGATGGAAGTCGATCATCGTGCCGTAGGGCTTGGATATATGCTCGACGGTTCCATCGTCGCGTTGCTTGGGGATCAAGATCTCGTCACCGGAATGAAAATGGGCGTCGCGACCGTTGGCCGTGACGAGGGTCGGATCGGCCAACAGCTTTGCGAGCTTGTCTTTTTGCAGGGCTTCGACCAGTTGGGCGATATGGTCCGGGGCGTTGTCGCCGACAAGCGAAAAGTCGAACCCTAATCGTTGCATCTTCGTCCGCGAAAGTTCTAAAACGCGGACGTGCAACAAAACTTGCTCAAGGGGTTTTGGCGTCGACTGTGGAACATCGGCCCTCTTCGGCTCCGCAGCAATGCCCAATCCGACGCCGAGCGTCGTCAGCAACGCCAATCCAAAGACAAAGCATCGCATGGCGTTTTCTCCTAAAAATCAGCGAATCGTTGCCGGCCCACGCTATCTTCGATACGTTCCGCTTGGCGGTTGCGCCGTTCGTTCGGGCCGATCGCCGTTGGGCAGCGAAAGTTTCGTGCCGGGCGTCAGATAATTAAAATCCTTGCCCAACACGTCGCGGTTCAGGTCGTAAATCTCGGCCCAACGCGACGCCTTGCCCAATTCGTATCGGGCGATGTTGAACAGCGTGTCGCCTTCGACCACCGTGTAGACCCGGCCGCCGTAGCCGCCGCGCGTGCTGACGGTCGACATCCGACTTTGACCTTGACTTTGCATCGCCTCGCGACGGCTCGCCTTCGGACACAGGTCCGGATAGGACTTTTCAAGCTCGGCCAGCGAAGGCGCCAAAATCAGGCTGCCCGGCTGAAGACGATCGTCGCCGTCGCTCGAGCCGCGATTGTGTTGAGCCAAGGCTTTGTAGTAGGCGCCCGCGCCGTAAAGCCGCTCGGAAATGATCCAATAGCTGTCGTTCGGCTGCACCTCGTACTTGCCGTCGTCGCGTCGCGGCGGCGTGGGGCTCCGATAGGCCGGACGGCCGGCGGCGGCGTAGTTGGAACGCGGCGGCTCGATCGCGTCGCGGCGATAGTCGTCCGCTTCATATCGGGTGGTCGTCATCGGCGACGGGTTCTCGTAACGCGCCGGGGCGCGGGACGGGGGCGTCGGGTTGTCGTACCGCGAATCACGCTCGCGATACGAAGGAGTCGCTGGCGGAATGGGCGACGCTTCGACCGAGGCGATGCCGTCCGGGTCGACGCGAACCACGTCCTTTTTGACCTGACGCAACGACGGCTCGGCGCTGAGCGGTTTCGGTTCGTCGGGCTTCTTCATCGGCGCGGCCAGTGCGGGCGGCTCGATCGCATAGCGGTCGCGCGTCGCCTTGGGCGGCTCCGGGGTTTTCGTCCTCGGCGGATCGAGCGACATGACGGAACTCGGCGACGGACGTTTGGGCGGCTCGGGCCGCGAGGCGAGTTTCCACGCGTCTAATTCGCTGGGCGGGCTGCTGGGTTTGGTCGACGGCCCGGCGACCTTGGCCGGCACGACCGTCGGCGCGCTGCGCGTGTTGAAAAGACTCAACTGCGCGTCCCGCAACAACGCGTCGGTTCGGTTGG
>JBDKTJ010000096.1:0-2122 GCA_039698075.1 Thermoguttaceae bacterium
GGCCGAGGCACTTTGCCGCTGGCCCGACGACCTGAGTTTCTCCCGGCCCGATGAAATCACCGCGGGTACGGCCACCGTCGGCACTCGGCCCGTTCCTGCGGCGGTCGACGTCAATGGCAATCCCGAACATCACGGCAATTTTTCTTGGTTTTTGACGATCGCGCCGCAATATTTCACCGCGAACGGAATAACCAGTTACTCCGGCCTGTTCAACGTCGCGGCGGTGGTGTGCTACAAGCGGGTGCTGTCGACCGCCGGCGAACGGGTCGAGACTCCCAAGGCGGCTTTCAACATTGTAAACGGCGGCGGCGCTGTGACGCTGAGCGGAAAATGCGACGTCAAAAACAACGAGTGGGTGATGCTTTGTAAATCGGACGGGTCGGCCGTGGCTTGGTATCGGGTCGTCAATCAACTCTTCGACGACACCAACACCACCCTGATGCTGGTCGGGCCCGATTGGAAAGGAGATGTCACTGTGGGCAAAGAGGATCGAGTCATCATCATCGATGGCGTGACGGGCGTTTACACCACCACCGTGCAGGCGAATTGAGTGAGGGACTAGGGGCTAGAGATTTTGGCTGACAATAGCCGGGAGCCAACCGCTCCGATAAAAAAAGACCGCCGGGCCGAGGGCAAACGGAAACTTGCGGCAAAGGATACGAGTCATGGATACGCAGAGTCGAGAGTTGAGGGGAGAGGGAAGAGGGAAAAATATGCAACCATTCGGCGTTCGTCCCATGGGGTGCGACATGCGTCACCCCGCCGTTCCCTATCCCCTATCCCCTATCCCCTATCCCCTGTCCCCTGTCCCCCGCTTATCGTCCCGTCGCGGCGTGTTGCTGCTGTTGATTTTGGCCCTGCTGGCGATGTTCGGGCTGATCGGCATGGCGTTCGTCGTGATGACGGGCCAGGCCCAGCGGAGCGCCAAAAGCATCGAGCGGATCGGCCAGACCGACTCGACCGCCGCCGACGCCCACCAATTGTTGCAACAAGCCGCCATGCAAGTCCTCCGCGGCAGCAACAGCCCCGCCTCCGTGATGGGCGCGCACAGCTTGCTCGAAGATATTTATGGCAATGAGTACCTAGCCGGCACTGTCAGCACCGCAAGCGTCGGCGTGATATCGCAATTGGCCACCATCACCGTCGGCACCCTTTCGACCAAAGGAACCATCGCTGAATCGCCCACCACCACCGCCGCCAACCTGATCGACCTGCTGTCGCGACATGTGGGCGGCGTGCTGACGATCACTAGCGTCGAAAATGCGACATCGCCCACCGACGCTCAAAAAGCTCTCGTGGGCCAGAGCACGCGAATCGTCAGTTGCGGCACCGGCACCGCGGTCATTCAAATCGTGGCGTTTCCCAACGGCGCGATCCCGCCCAACAATTCTCAATTCACGATCAACGGAATGCCGTTCAGCGGCACGGGCGTCGGCTACGATCCGACCTCCGGCTCGCTCAGCTTGCGGTATGATTTAACAACTGGTTCATTATCGTCATCGCCCACTGTCGGCACTTTGACGGCGTTGCTGCCGAACATTTCACCGGCGTTTTACACAACCGGAAGTGCCTCGGCGGTTGCCGGCGTCCAAAACAATCGCGGCAACCCGCCGGGCGGGGTCAATGAGGACTACGACGCGGCCGATTTCCAAAACCTGCTGCTGGCCGCCCAGGTGCAAGTCGGAGGCGTCCTCACCACACTGCCGTCGCTGCATCGCCCGGCGCTGATTAACTACTGGATTCATAACACCGGACTGGCGACTCCAACATTCGCGGACCTTTGGAAAAACACAACCCCCGACTACAAAAATCTTTGCCGCAAGATCATGTTGCGGCCGATCGGCCCGATGATGGTTGGTTTGGCGTCTTCGTTAGGAAGCGCTGACAGCCTCGATCATCCCGACTTCACCGGCAGCAATCCGAACTTTAATCCGACCGACTCGACCAAATGGGACGTGGACAACGACGGCGACGGCAAGCCGGACAGCGTGTGGGTCGATCTCGGAATGCCGGTCCGCGCCACCTCCGACGGCCGCACCTACAAGCCGTTGTTCGCCATCCTCTGCGTCGACTTGGACGGCCGGTTGAACGTCAACGCGCATGGTTGTCTGGCGCAAACCGA
>JBDKTJ010000097.1:0-1631 GCA_039698075.1 Thermoguttaceae bacterium
GGTATGAACAGTTGCAACTCCAGTATACGGCGCAGGTGTTCGGAGAGCCCATGAAGCTCTCGCCGACAGAGTTTCACGGCCGCATCAAGGAACGCATCGAGAAATCGAAGGCTTTGCGCACTGAGTACGATGCTGTTGAAACTGATCTGATTAACTCGTTCATGGACGATGTCCGCCCCGACTTCGACCGCACGTTCACGAACCTCATGGCCGAACGTGAGAAGACCGGGAAGCCGCTGGACACCGAGAGCCGGACACAACTGCGCCGTGCCCTTGCCGGTCGCTGGGATGACATGGCAGCGAACGCCGAGAAGTACCAGGATGCCATCGGGGCCACCGTCGCGTACTTCGAGAAGAACAAGACCGCAACGCTATCGACGGTTTCGCCAGAGGCGAACGCTGCCCTCATGGCGTTGCAGCAGATCGACCGCAACGGGCAGGACTTTGTGATAGCGAAGGCCGCAGGGCTTTCCAAGACGATGCGCGACGACCAGCCCGAAGACTCATGGATTGGGAAGCTCAAGAAGCAGACTGCTCGCAACATCACCGGGTTTGACGAGATGGCAGCTCAGACAATCAACCTTGCTGGCGGCAAGATTGTGTCGCTACTCGGTGGCACAGAGGCGGACGCTCGGCTTACCAAAGCAGGCGACCAGTTTGCAGACATTGAGCGCCGGTTATCGGCTGCACTCCAAGGCAAGGTTGACCCTGCGAAGGGAGACAGTTGGGCAAGCCAAGCGATCCTTGGCGCAACTGCCGGAATTCCTCGCATGGGTGCGGCAATTACGCCGCCTGGCATCGCCCTTACGATGGCCGCGTACTTCTCGGAAACGCGGGGCCAGCTACGTGACCGCGGTGTCAACGATGACGCGGCAATCAAGCTCGCCGCTGTCGGTGCTCCGATCATGGCCGCGCTAGACCGCGTGCAGGCCAACATCGCCTTGAAGGGCTGGGTTCCAGGAGGGAAGACGCTAGTGCAGAAGTTCACGGGCCAACTCGCAAAGGCCGCTGCCGTAGCCGGCATCGACTTCACGTCCGAGTTCGGAATCGAAATGGCGCAAGACGCTATTGCCCCGGCGTTGCAGGCGCTTGGTTCCGAGTTCGACTCGACGATTCCTGCCGTGGATTTGGCCGAAGAGTGGCAGCGCATGAAGGACTCCGCCCCGGAGACAGCAGGCGTGATGCTCGTGTACACGCTCCTCGGCACGGGCCGGGCACGGTGGGCGGACTACAACGCCGAACGGATGTACCTTGCCCAGAAGAAACTTATTCTGGCGAACGGCTATTCCGAGCAGGTGGCCGAACAGGTGGTGAAGATGGCGCAGGAGGCGACGTCGGCGGAGGACAACGAGGCGATAAAGGACGTGCTCCGCGACAACCTGCCGAACCGCGACCTTACGACGCCGGTTGCGCAAGAGGCACAGGCGCAGATCACCGAAGAGGCGCAGAGTGTGGATGTGTCCCACCAGCCGAAAGAGGACGGTGCGCCCGCTGCCGACAACGCGCTCGAACCCCGCTGGCGCGATGATGGAACCATCGAACTGGTTGACGCTGGTGGGACCGTCGTCGCCGAGGCGAGCAGTGATTTTGAGGCTGTGGAGATCATCCAGCGGTATCAAGGGAAGCACTGG